>NZ_AJFC01000224.1:0-503 GCF_000256505.1 Rhodococcus sp. P14
CCGTCGACGTCCCCCTGCCGTTCCGCGTCGACGCCGGGTCCTGACCGGAACACCCGGTGGACGGTTCGCGATCGCACACCGCGCGGGTCACCTCCGCCGCCCCGCGGCGACTCCGAGGGGGCCGTCAGGTCCGCGCGATCGTCCCCAGGACCCGATCCAGGGCGTCGAGTGCCTCGTCCAGTTCGGCGGTGGTGACCGTCAGCGGCGGCCGGAACCGGATGCCGCGCTGCCCGGTGCCGATCATCAGCACGTGCTCGTCGACCCGCAGGTGGGTGAGCACGGCGTCGCGCACCGCCGGTGTGGGCAGGGTGAACGCACACATCAGGCCGCGCCCTCGGGGCTCGCCGCCCAGCCGGTGGCGGACGGCGAGCTGCTTCAGCCCGGACAGCAGATGTGCCCCGGTCATCCGCGCTCGGTCGACGAGCCGGTCCCGCTCGATCACCTCGAGAATGCGCCGGGCACGGACCATGTCGGTCAGGTTGCCGCCCCAGGTGGAGTTCAGG
>NZ_AJFC01000225.1:0-39501 GCF_000256505.1 Rhodococcus sp. P14
GTTGTCGGGGATCTCGTCGATCCGGCCGCCGGCCATGATGCCGCAGACCTGGGTCTTCTTCCCGAAGGCGACGATGTCGGGGGTGACGCCGAACTGCTGGTACGCCCATGTGCTTCCGGTCAGCCCGACGCCGGTCTGCACCTCGTCGAAGATCAGCAGCGCATCGTGCCGGCGGCACAGTTCGGCCATGGCCTGGAAGAACTCGGGCCGGAAGTGGTGGTCGCCGCCCTCGCCCTGGATGGGTTCGGCGATGAAACACGCGATGTCGTGCGGGTTCTCGGCGAACGCCCGGTGCGCCTGCTGCAGTGCGTGCGCCTCGGCGGCCTCGACGTCGCGGTCGGCGGCCAGGTAGGGCGCGTCGATGCGCGGCCAGCGGAACTTGGGGTACCGGGCCGTCTTCACCGGGTCCGTGTTGGTGAGGGACATCGTGTAACCGGTGCGGCCGTGGAACGCCTCGGAGAGGTGGAGAACGCTGCCCCCGAGGTCGGAGCCGAGTCCGCGAGCCTCGTTGAGCCGGCTCTTCCAGTCGAAGGCCGCCTTGAGTGCGTTCTCCACCGCGAGTCCGCCACCGTCGACGAAGAACAGGTGCGGCAGGGCCGGGTCGCCGAGCACCCGGGCGAAGGTGTCGACGAACCGGGCCATCGCCACGGTGTAGATGTCGGAGTTGCTCGGCTTGTTCGCGGCGGCCGCGGCGAGTTCGGTGGTGAACGCCGGGTCGTCGACGATGTCGGGGTGGTTCATCCCGAGCGCGGAGGACGCGAAGAACCCGAACATGTCGAGGTAGGCCGTGCCGTCCCGTTGGTCGACGAGCCGCACCCCCCGTGATCGGTCGAGGTCGAGGACGAGATCGAACCCGTCCACCAGCAGATGTTCGCGCAGAACGGCATGTACCCGGCTCGGGGGCAGCTCGCGGGCACCGTCCGGGTGTCGGAATGCAGTGCTCATGCCACGAGGGTACGTCAAATTTCTCCCCTCGACGGTCACATGCCGGAAGATCGATCCACAGCCACGCTATCGTTCGTAAAATGTTTGGAGGATGACCGTGCTGCGGGTGGCTACATTCGCCGTCGCGCGGATCTCCTGGAGGAGTTGTTCGAGTGCCCGCGGTGAGGCGACGCGCACGAGCAGGATGTAGCTCTCGTCCCCGGCCACGGAGTGGCAGGATTCGATGGCGTCGATGTGCCGCAACCGCGCCGGCGCGTCGTCCGGCTGGGACGGGTCGAGAGGAGTGATCGCGACGAACGCCGACAGCATCAGCCCGAGCGCCTCGGGATCTACCTTCGCCGTGTATCCGCGGATCACGTGCCGGGCTTCGAGGCGGCGGACCCGGGACTGCACCGCGGAGATCGACAACCCGGCCTTCTCGGCGAGCGTGGCCAGCGTCGCCCGGCCGTCCACCACCAGTTCGCGCATGAGCAGCCGGTCGATCTCGTCCAGGGACTCCTTCGAGTTTTCCGCCATCAGCGCAGGCTAACCGACCCGGAAAGGACATCGACGATGAATCCGACTGGCAATCTCCACGATCGCGCCGTGGCCGCGCTGCGCCGCTGCGGGGCGGGCGCGCCCGCGCTCGACGGCCCGCACCCGGTCACCAGCCCGATCGACGGTTCGGAGCTCGCGCGCCTGCACCCGGCACGCGCGGAGGATGTCGATGCCGCGGTCACCGCGGCGAGCACGGCCTTCGAACGCTGGCGGCAGGTTCCTGCGCCGGTGCGAGGACGGCTGGTCCGCAGGCTCGGGGAACTGCTCGGCGAGCACAAGTCCGATCTCGCCGAACTCGTCACGCTCGAGGCCGGGAAGATCCCTTCCGAGGCGCTCGGCGAGGTGCAGGAGATGATCGACATCTGCGAATTCGCGGTGGGCCTCGCGCGCCAACTCTACGGCCACACCATGCCGTCGGAGCGACCCGGCCACCGCCTGATGGAAACGTGGCATCCGCTGGGGGTGGTCGCGGTGATCTCGGCGTTCAACTTCCCCGTCGCCGTGTGGTCCTGGAACACCGCGATCGCGCTGGTGTGCGGCGATCCGGTGGTGTGGAAGCCGTCGGAGAAGACGCCGCTCACCGCGTCGGCCTGCCACGCCCTGCTCGAACGGGCCGCACGCGACGTGGGCGCCCCCGGCGGCCTGCACCACGTCCTCGTCGGCGACGCCGCCGTCGGTGAGGCGCTGGTCGACGACCCCCGCGTCGCGCTGGTCAGCGCAACGGGCTCGATCCGGATGGGCCGCATCGTCGCGCCCCGGGTGGCGGCGCGGTTCGGGCGCTGCCTGCTCGAACTCGGCGGCAACAACGGTGCGATCGTCGGCCCTTCCGCCGACCTCGACCTCGCCGTGCGGGCCGTGGTGTTCGCCGCGGCCGGCACCACCGGTCAGCGTTGCACCACCCTGCGACGGCTCATCGCCCATCGTTCGGTCGTCGACGAACTGACCGAGCGGATCGCCAAGGCGTATTCGGGACTGCGGGTGGGTGATCCGTTCGGCGAGGGGGTGCTCGTGGGCCCGCTGATCGACGGCCGTGCCCACGCCGCGATGCGGGCGGCGCTCGAGCGCGCCGAGCTCGACGGCGGCATTCTCGTCACGGGCGGCGATCCGGTCGAGGTCCCCGGCGACGGGGTGTACGTCCGGCCCGCGGTCGTGCGGATGCCGGCGCAGACGGACGTGGTGCGCGAGGAGACGTTCGCTCCGATCCTCTACGTGCTGACCTACGACGACTTCGACGAGGCGATCGCCCTGCACAACGGGGTGCCCCAAGGGCTGTCGTCGTCGATCTTCACCACCGACCAGCGTGAGGCCGAGCGTTTCCTCGCCGCCTCGGACTGCGGCATCGCCAACGTCAACATCGGCACCTCCGGCGCCGAGATCGGGGGCGCGTTCGGCGGCGAGAAGGAGACCGGCGGCGGACGCGAGTCGGGTTCGGACTCGTGGAAGGCGTACATGCGCCGCGCCACGAACACCGTCAACTTCTCCGGCGATCTCCCCCTGGCGCAGGGCGTGGAGTTCGGTTGAGCGACAAGTTGGTTCCGTATCGGCTGTGGGGGTGCCGACCGGACCGGTTCGACACCGAGATCGAGGGCGAGTTCGCCTGGACCGAGCACATCGTGCGGACCCTCGGTGCGGCGTTCGACCCGGCCGGCGCCGAGATCCGCAGGGACGTGTCCCTGCTGCCGGAGACGCACGGCGTGAGCGTGCGCGCGGACGGGCTGACGGTCGGGATCCTCGGCGACGGCGACGCGCTGCGCTACGGGCCGGTGCTGCGCCGCGTCGTCGCCGGCGGGTACCTGCCGACCGTGCCGGGCCGCATCTGGGCCGCGGACGCGGGCACCTACAACGACGACCCCGGCCGCAGCGGGCGCATCATCGCGCGCGTCACGGTCAGCCTCGGCGCCCCGGCCAGGCTGGTGCCCCGCAACGATCCGCCGGACGTGCCCTACACGCTGCTGCCCTCGGGTCGCACCCTGCAGGTCACCGGGGAGGAACAGCACTTCGACCTGCTGCACCCCTACGCCGACCCGCCCGGCAAGTACGCCCTGCTCGTCACCCTGCACGAGGCGGACGGCGCGCTGGTGGAGGTGCGGGTGGACGATCGACCGTGCGGGTATCTCGGCCGGCGGTCCAGCGCGCGTCTGCTGCCGATCGTGACGCACCTGTCCGGGCGGGGGCTGCGCACCGCCGCACGGGCCGCGGTGAGCGGATCCCGGCTGGCCGCCGAGGTGACGGTGTCGGTGACCCCGGCCGACGAGATCGACGAGCGCGTCCTCGACGGGCCGCCGGTGACGGTGCCACGGCTGGCGCCCGGACCGGTCGCCGACCCGCCCGACCCGGTGCTGCCGATGCGCCGGTACCACGGGTGGGGCGGGCAGATCGTCGTGCAGGGCGACCGGCTGTGGATCCTGCGGGAGGGTCCCGTGGCACGAGCTCTGGGACCGGTTCCGTTGACGCCCAGAAGGATCCGGTTGCGGGACGTGAGCGACGTGCAGTTCCGTCCGGCGCTGCCGCAGACCGACGGCATGCTCCGGATCGTGACGGGCAGCGGGCGGGACGGTGCGCCGGCGCCGACGGATCCCGACACCGTGGTGTTCCACCACCCCGATCGGCAGCGGTTCCAGGCGCTGGCCGACTGGCTGCGGCACGTCGCCGCCGTGAACGCCGGACCGCCGTCGTGAGGGACACCCCTCAGGGCCGCCGCAGCAGCTCGGCCTCTCCCGGTTCGACGACGATCGTGGCCGGCGCGCTCTGCCCGTAGTACCGGGTACGCAGGAACCAGCTCCGCGCGTGCGACAGCTCCGAGCGCCATCCGCCCAGGTAGTACTTCCGCCCGAAACGGGCCGTGACGGCCGCGGGCGGCGCCCCCGGCCGCACGGTGGCCCGGCCGCGCAACCGCAGGACCGGTCCGCGCTCGCCGTCGTCGAGCAGCACGACGACGTCGGGATTCGCGGCGGCGTTGCGCGCCGCCACGGTGTCGCGCCCGGTGCCGAAGTACAGCCGGCCGTCGACCTGCACGAACCACAGGGGCGCCAGGGCCGCCGCGCCCTTCGGTGAGCGGGTCGCCAGGCGCGCGACGCGGGCGCGGTCGAGGAAGTCGCGCACGACGGCGTCGTCGGCCTTCACGAGTCCCGCTCCTCGTGCAGGGTCGCGTAGTCCCACGCGGTGGCGCGTCGGGGCGTGAAGACGAACCAGGCGAGGTCCTCCCGACCGTCGGGGGCGTCCGCCGGCGTCAGGCGTCCGCGCCAGTTCACCGCCCGCAGCTCGAACCAGAATTCGCCGTCGTCGAGCAGGACGGTGACCCGATCGAGTCCGGCCGACGGCGGCACCGATTCCCGCGGCACACCGACCCACAACCGGCCGTCGCGCCGCCGGACCCGCGCGGGCAGCGCGGTGACCGACCCGGCCTCGTCGAAGGCGACCGCCGCGCGACCGTGCCCGATCAGCCAGTCGGCAAGCGGTTCCGGTTCGACACGCTGGGTGATCCGCCCCATGTCGACAGACGATACCGTCGGATCATCCGCGACGGCCAGGCTCGCGCGGGGCCGGCCGGATCCGGACGGGTTCGGGCACGGTGACGGTCTCGTTGTCGGGCAACGGCTCTCCCCGCCGGCGCCCGACGTCGGCGACGGTGTCGACGTCCGCGAGTGGCGCCGCCCCCTGCCGCGCGACGGTCTCGTCGTAGAGTTCGAACCACGGGAAGCCGCGCGCCGTGTAGTCGCTCGCGGCCGGGGGCCGGGTCGGTGGATCCTGGTCCGTGATCGCGCGCCACTGCTCGCTGTTCACCAGGTGCACCTCGACCACGGAGCGGTGGTCGAGATCCCACGCGTCGTGCGACTCGACCGGGGTGGCGACGCCCTGGTCGACGGATCCGCCGGCACCGAGTCCCATCGCCGGGGCCGGCGCGAAGGCGGGCAGCGGGCGCCGGGCGTCGAATCCGGCGCGCTCCTCCCATCGCTGCGCCCGCATGGGGCGGGCCGCGACGCGGATCCCGCCCCGCGCCGGCCCGGACCGCAGTTGCTCCTCGAGGCTGTAGCCGGACCCGAGCGGCATCGCGACGAACTGGCGCACCCGGCCGTGCGCCACGACGTAGCCGTCGAGCCACGGTTGCGCCGGCACCTCGAGATAGTCCTCGCGTCCGAAGTCCGGCTCCGGCGACCAGGGTTCGCCGGTGAGCGCGTCGACGTCCCCGGCGCCGACCTTGACCAGGAACGGGTACCGGGACTCGAACCCGAGCCAGCACGCCTCCGCCTGCCACATCGGCATCACGAGGCCGCCGTGGGATCGCCACGAAGACGGCAGCGCGGCCTCGTCGAGTTCGGCGACGGTCCGCAGCGGGAACCGGCCCAGGCCGGGCGGCAACGGATAGGTGTTGCCGTCGTCCGGCACCCGCAGGGTGCGGTGGAAGGAGACGGCCATGCGGGCGGCGGGATGCACCTCCGGGAACTCGAACACCAGGCGGTCCTTCTCGAGAGCGAGCGCCACGTCGTCCTCCCGTCCGCGTGTTGCGGTGCCGTGCACGTGCGGGTGAGGGTACGCCCGGCCGGGCGGTCCGGTCGAGCGACGGCACCGCGGGCGCGCGACTCACGTGACCCGGGCCACAGCTGTGGTAGACCAGGGAACATGTTTCCTGGGAACTTCGTCGCCACGACGCCCGACAAGCCCGCTATCGTGCGGCCCGCCACCGGGGAGTCGCTCACCTACCGGCAGCTCGACGAGAACTCCGTCCGCCTCGCGAAGTACCTGCGCGCCGCGGGCCTCGAGCCGGGCGATCACATCGCGCTGATCTCCGACAACGACCTGCGGGTCATGGAGGTCTACTGGGCGGCGCTGCGGTCCGGCCTGTACATCACGGTGGTGAACTGGCATCTGAACCCGTCCGAGGCCGCGTACGTGGTGAACGACTGCGGTGCGAAGGTGCTCGTCGCCTCGGCCGGTGCGGCCACCGCGATCGACACCGGCACCGAGGCCTACCCGAACGTGGACCGACGGCTCGTGTACGGCGGTGTGCTGCCCGGCTTCGACGACTACTCCGAGGCACTCGCGGCGTTCGACACCTCGCCCCTCGAGTCGCAGCCGCGTGGCCAGGACATGCTGTACTCGTCCGGAACGACCGGACGGCCCAAGGGCATCGAGCCGAAGTTGCCCGAGGGCCAGGTGCAGGACGTTCCGGATCCCTACACGGCGGGGTTCGCGCCGATGTACGGATTCGACGCCGACACCGTCTACCTGTGCCCCGCTCCCCTCTATCATGCTGCCCCCCTGCGCTTCTGCGGCACCATCCAGTCGGTCGGGGGCACCGTGATCCTCATGGACCGGTTCGAGCCCGAGGAGGCACTCGCCCTGATCGACCGTTACCGGGTCACGCACAGCCAGTGGGTCCCGACGATGTTCGTGCGGATGCTCAAGCTTCCCGAGGAGGTGCGCGGCAGGTACGACGTGTCGAGCCTGAAGGTCGCCATCCATGCGGCGGCACCGTGCCCGCCGGAGATCAAGCGCGCGATGATCGAGTGGTGGGGTCCGGTCGTGTACGAGTACTACGCCTCCACCGAGGGTGCCGGCGCCACGTTCATCGACTCGCAGCAGGCGCTCGCGCATCCCGGGTCGGTCGGGCGCGACGGGGTCATGGGAATCGTCCACATCTGCGACGACGAGGGCCGCGAACTACCCACCGGCGCGGTCGGCACCGTGTGGTGGGAACGGGACGAGCATCCGTTCCGGTACCACAACGATCCCGAGAAGACCCGCCAGGCCACCCATCCCGACCATCCGACGTGGACCACGAGCGGCGACATCGGATACCTCGACGAGGAGCGCTACCTGTACCTCACCGACAGGGCGGCGTTCACCATCATCTCCGGCGGCGTGAACATCTACCCCCAGGAGTCGGAGAACGTGCTCACCCTGCATCCCAAGGTGTACGACGTCGCCGTGATCGGGGTCCCCAACGAGGAGATGGGCGAGGAGGTCAAGGCCGTGGTCCAGCTCGCCGACGGCGTCGAGCCCGGGCCCGAGGTCGAGCGCGAGCTCCTCGACTTCGTCCGCGAGCGCGTCTCCCACTTCAAGGCGCCGCGCAGCATCGACTTCTCCGACGACCTGCCGCGCACGCCCACCGGCAAACTCGTCAAGCACAAGCTGCGCGCCCGCTACCTCACCCCGGCAGGCTGACCGTGCCCGCCGATCTCGCCGAACTCGCCGACCAGCTCCCGGACGGCGCGCTGATCACCGATCCGGACCTGCTCGCCGGGTACCGGCAGGACTGGGCCCGCGACCCGGACGCGGCGGTGCCGCGCGCGGTCGTGCGGGCCACCCGCACGGCGGACGTGCAGGCCACACTGAGGTGGGCGAGCACGCACCGGGTGCCGGTGGTGCCGCGTGGCGCGGGCACCAGCCTGTCCGGCGGGGCGGGCGGCGTCCCGGGCGGGATCGTGCTGAGCACCGAGCGGATGCGGGCGGTCGCCGTGGACCCGGTCACCCGCACGGCGGTCGTCCAGCCGGGACTGCTCAACGCCGAGGTCAAGCGGGCCGCGGCCGAGCACGGGCTGTGGTATCCGCCCGACCCGTCGTCGTTCGAGATGTGCACCATCGGGGGCAACGCGGCGACCAACGCCGGTGGGCTGTGCTGCGTGAAGTACGGCGTCACCACGGACTACGTGCTCGGACTCGAGGTGGTGCTCGCCGACGGCACCGCGGTGCGGCTCGGCGGACCGCGCGTCAAGGACGTGGCGGGGCTGTCGCTGACCAAGCTGTTCGTCGGCAGCGAGGGCACCCTCGGCGTCATCACCGAGGTGACGCTGCGGCTCCCCCCGCCGCCGCCGCCGGCGTCGACGATGGTCGCCACGTTCGGCTCGGTCCAGGCCGCGGCCGACGCGGTGCTGGCCGTCACGGCGACGTTGCGCCCGGCGATGCTCGAGTTCATGGACCGTGCCTCGATCAACGCGGTCGAGGACGCGCTGCACATGGGGCTGGACCGCACCACCGAGGCGATGCTCATCGCCCGGTCCGACGCGCCCGGTACGGCGTCGGCGCAGGAGATCGCGACGATGGTGAAGGCGTGCGAGGACGCCGGCGCCGACGAGGTGTTCTCGACCGACGACCCCGAGGAGGGCGAGGCGTTCGCGGCGGCGCGGCGGATGGCCATCCCGGCGGTCGAACGGACCGGCAGCCTGCTGCTCGAGGATGTCGGCGTTCCCCTGCCGGCACTGCCGGCACTCGTCGGGGGCGTCGCCGAGATCGCCGAGCGCAATGCGGTGACGGTGGCGGTGATCGCGCACGCCGGGGACGGCAACACCCATCCGCTGATCGTGTACGACCCCACCGACGCCGACCAGACGGCGCGGGCGCACCTGGCGTTCGGGCAGATCATGGACCTGGCGATCGCGCTGGGCGGCACCATCACCGGCGAGCACGGGGTGGGCCGGCTGAAGAAGGCGTGGTTGCCGGATCAGGTGGGTCCCGACGTGATGGACCTGACCCGGCGGATCAAGGCGGCACTCGACCCGGACTCGATTCTCAATCCGGGCGTCATCCTCTGAAACAAGATCGAGTACGGTGACCGCGTGCACGAGGACCAGATCCAGTGAACGCCCGTACGCCCTTGTCCCCGGCGGGTCTGCCGCTGCGCGACACCCGCTACCGGACGTTCGAGCAGTACCCGGAGTTCACCGCGGCGACGACGTGGCTGCGCGACTACGTCCGCGCCGCGATACCCAACCCGCGGATGAGTGAACGCGAGTACTGGTCGGTGGTGTGCCTGCCGCCGCGCGACGGCTCCACCGAACCGCTCGTGAGCGTGCACGTCGGCGCGATCGAGGCCGCGGGGTTGTACGTCGAGGCTCCGGCCGCGCAGGCACGCCGGCTCGGCGGACGGGTCAGCGTCGCCGTCGACGACCTCGAGGCGACGGCCGGCACGAGCGTGGAAGTGCTCGCGGCAACGCATTCGGAGCTGCGGTTCCGGCTCGACGGACCCATCGTGTCGATCGGCTGGTCCGGCGAGCCGGCCAGCCGTGCGCAGTTCGCCGCGATGCCGTGGGAGCCGGCCGCTGCCGCACTCGTCGGCCGCGTGATGCGTACCGGCAGGTGCCGCTGGGCGTCGCACCACTGCGCCCAGCTGGCGCGGTTCGCGCTGGCCGACTGACGCCGGGTACCCGGGTCCGGAACCCGCGAGGTGCCCGCGGTGTCGTACCGGCGGTGCACCATGGAACGGTGACCGATGTCCTGAGCCGATTCTCCGAGCCCACCCGGCAGTGGTTCGCGGGCGCGTTCGAGGCCCCGACCGCCGCGCAGCTCGGGGCCTGGGAGTCGATCTCGACCGGCGCGCACACCCTGGTGGTGGCCCCGACCGGGTCGGGCAAGACGCTCTCGGCGTTCCTGTGGTCGCTCGACCGCCTCGCGGCCACCCCGGCCGGGCACCCCGGCACGCGGGTGCTCTACGTCTCCCCGCTCAAGGCCCTCGCGGTGGACGTGGAACGGAACCTGCGCTCGCCGCTGGTCGGCATCACCCAGACCGCGCGCCGGCTCGGCCTCGAGCCGCCGGAGATCACCGTCGGCGTGCGTTCGGGCGACACGTCGGCGACCGACCGGCGCGCCCTGATCCGCACCCCGCCGGACATCCTCATCACCACCCCCGAGTCCCTGTTCCTCATGCTCACCTCCGCGGCGCGCGAGACGCTCGCCGGGGTGGAGACCGTCATCGTCGACGAGGTGCACGCCGTCGCCGGCACGAAACGCGGCTCCCACCTTGCGCTTTCGCTCGAACGGCTCGACGTGCTGCTCGGGCGGCCCGCGCAGCGGATCGGCCTTTCGGCGACGGTGCGCCCGCACGAGGAGGTGGGCCGGTTCCTCGCCGGGGCGGCGCCGATCCGCATCGTCGCCCCGCCGTCGGCCAAGACGTGGGATCTGACGGTGCGGGTGCCCGTCGAGGACATGACCGAACTGGGCGTACAGCCGGAACTGTCGGACGACGGGATGCCCGCGGTCCCGCAGGCCGGGTCGATCTGGCCGCACGTCGAGGAGCAGATCGTCGACCTCATCGTCGCGCACCGTTCCACCATCGTGTTCGCCAACTCCCGCCGCCTCGCCGAGCGGTTGACGGCCCGGCTCAACGAGATCCACGCCGAACGCGAGGGCGAGGCGGTGGACCACCGGCCGCGGCCCCCGGCGCAGCTCGGGGCGCCCACCGAGGTCGCGTTCGGCGCACAACCGCTGCTGGCGCGGGCCCACCACGGCTCGGTGAGCAAGGACCAGCGGGCCCTGATCGAGGACGACCTCAAATCCGGGCGGCTGCGCTGCGTCGTCGCGACCTCGAGCCTCGAACTCGGCATCGACATGGGCGCGGTCGACCTGGTGATCCAGGTCTCGGCGCCCCCGTCGGTGGCGAGCGGCCTGCAGCGCGTCGGACGGGCGGGCCATCAGGTCGGCGAGGTCTCCCGCGGGGTGCTGTTCCCCAAGCACCGCACCGACCTGGTGCACTGCGCGGTCACGGTCGAACGGATGGTGGGCGGGCACATCGAGGCTCTGCAGGTCCCGGCCAACCCGTTGGACGTGCTCGCACAGCAGACCGTCGCCGCGGTCGCGCTCGAGCCGGTCGACGTGGACGAGTGGTTCGACACGGTTCGGCGCAGCGGGTCCTTCGCGACGCTGCCGCGCTCGGCGTACGAGTCGACGCTGGACCTGCTAGCCGGGCGCTATCCGTCGGACGAGTTCGCCGAGCTGCGGCCCCGGGTGGTGTGGGATCGCACCGCCGGCACTCTCACCGGCCGGCCCGGCGCGCAGCGGCTGGCCGTCACCTCGGGCGGCACGATCCCCGACCGCGGCCTGTTCACCGTGTACATGGTCGGCGAGAAGGCCACGCGCGTTGGGGAACTCGACGAGGAGATGGTGTACGAGTCCCGGGTGGGCGACGTGTTCGCGCTCGGCGCGACGAGCTGGCGCATCGAGGAGATCACCTTCGACCGGGTGCTGGTCTCCCCCGCCTACGGACAGCCCGGCCGGTTGCCGTTCTGGCACGGCGACGGGGTCGGCCGCCCGGCCGAACTCGGCGCCGCCCTGGGGGCGTTCGTGCGCGAACTCGGGCACGCCGATCCGGAGGACGCCGCCGCCCGGTGCCGTCGCGGCGGCCTGGACGACAACGCGACCGCGAACCTGACCCGGCTGCTCGAGGAGCAGCGCACCGCCACCGGGCAGCTGCCCACCGACCGCACCCTGGTGGTCGAGCGATTCCGCGACGAACTCGGCGACTGGCGCCTGGTGCTGCACTCCCCGTACGGGATGCGGGTGCATGCACCGTGGGCACTCGCCGTGGGCGCGCGACTGCTCGACCGGTACGGCGTCGAGGCCGCACCCACGGCGTCGGACGACGGCATCATCGTCCGGCTCCCGGACACCGAGGACGCCCCGCCCGGGGCGGAGGTCTTCGCCTTCGACACCGACGAGATCGAGGACCTCGTCACCGAGCAGGTCGGCGGCTCGGCACTGTTCGCGTCCCGCTTCCGGGAGTGCGCGGCGCGCGCATTGCTGCTGCCCCGCCGCAATCCCGGCAAGCGGGCGCCGCTGTGGCAGCAGCGTCAGCGGTCGGCCCAGCTGCTCGACGTGGCGCGTCGCTACCCCACCTTCCCGATCCTGCTCGAGACGGTGCGGGAATGCCTCCAGGACGTCTACGACCTGCCTGCGCTGCGGAACCTGCTCGGCCGTGTCGCCCGGCGGCAGGTCCGGATCGTGGAGGTCGAGACGGCCACCGCGTCGCCGTTCGCGACCTCGCTGCTGTTCGACTACGTCGGCGCGTTCATGTACGAAGGCGACAGTCCCCTGGCCGAGCGGCGCGCCGCGGCCCTGTCCCTGGACTCGACCCTGCTCGCCGAACTGCTCGGCCGGGTGGAGCTGCGCGAGTTGCTCGACGCCGACGTCATCGCCCGGGCCGAGCTCGAGCTGCAGCACCTCGCCCCCGACCGCAGAGCCCGCGACGCCGAGGGTGTCGCGGACCTGCTCCGGTTGCTCGGCCCCCTCACCGACGCCGAAATCGCCGAGCGCACCACCGCCGATCCGGCCGCCTGGCTCGACGAACTCGACGCACAGCGCCGGGTGCTGAAGGTGTCCTTCGCCGGCCGGGAGCGGTGGTCGGCCATCGAGGACGCCTCACGTCTCCGGGACGCCCTCGGGGTCCCGTTGCCGATCGGCGTGCCGACGGCGTTCGTCGAGCCGGTGCCCGATCCGCTGGGCGACCTGATCGGCCGGTACGCCCGCACCCACGGCCCGTTCACCGCGGCGGAGGCGGCGGCCGGATTCGGACTCGGCACCGCGGTGGTGCAGGACGTGCTGCATCGGCTGGCTGCCGAGAAACGGGTCAGCGCAGGAGAGTTCCGCCCCGGCGCGACGGGCGCGGAGTGGTGCGACACCGAGGTACTGCGGCGGCTGCGCCGACGGTCGCTCGCTGCGGCACGACAGGAGGTCGAACCCGTCGGGACCGCCACCCTCGGCCGGTTCCTGCCGGCGTGGCAGCACGTGGGCGGCGGCCTGCGCGGAGTGGACGGAGTGGCCACGGTCGTCGAGCAGCTGGCCGGGGTGCCGGTGCCGGCGAGCGCACTCGAGCCGCTGATCCTCGCCCCCCGGGTGCGGGACTACTCCCCGACGATGCTCGACGAACTCACCACGACGGGCGAAGTCGTGTGGGCCGGCTCGGGGCAGATCTCCGGCAAGGACGGCTGGGTCTCGCTGCACCTGGCCGACACTGCTCCGCTGACCCTCGCACCGGCAGCCGAGATCGACAGGACCGACGTCCATCACGGCATCCTGGACACGCTCGCGGGCGGCGGGGCGTACTTCTTCCGCCAGCTCACCGACGCCCTGGGCACCACGGACGCGGAAACCTCCTCGGCTCTCTGGGATCTCGTGTGGGCCGGACTCGTCTCGGGCGACGCGCCGGCCGCGTTGCGCGCCCTCGTCGGCGACACCTCACGCGCCACCCCCGCGCATCGCACGCCCCGGCGGGCCCCGCGCGCCCGGATGTACCGCGGACGTCCGGCACTGCCGAGCCGAAGCGGGCCCCCGACGGTCGGCGGCCGGTGGTCGCTGCTGCCCGAACGGGAAACCGACCCGACGGTGCGCACCCACGCCACCGCGGACCTGCTGCTCGAGCGCTACGGCGTGGTCACCCGCGGCGCGGTCGTCGCCGAGGGCGTGCCGGGCGGCTTCGCGTTGATGTACAAGGTGCTGAGCCGGTTCGAGGAGACCGGTCGGTGCCGGCGCGGCTACTTCGTCGACACGCTCGGCGGTGCCCAGTTCTCGACGCCGGAGGTCGTGGACCGGTTGCGGTCCTACGGCGAATCGCTCGAGGGCCGCCACACCGACACCCCGGCGGTGACCCTGGCCGCCTGCGACCCGGCGAATCCGTACGGTGCGGCCCTGCCGTGGCCCAAGTCGGCCGCCCCCGAGGACTCGCCGCGGCACCGTCCCGGCCGCAAGGCCGGCGGACTCGTCGTACTCGTCGACGGCGAACTGGGACTGTTCGTCGAACGCGGCGGCCGCACGGTGCTGACGTTCAGCGACGACCCGGGAACTCTCCGCGGCGCGTGCACGTCGCTGGCCGGGACGGTCAAGGGCGGGGGCCTGGACACTCTCGTCGTCGAGAAGGTCGACGGCAGTTCCATCCACGGCCACTCGTTCGCCGAGTTCCTCGCCGAGGCCGGCTTCTCGGCCACCCCGCGCGGCTTCCGGTTGAGGGCCTGATGCCCGAGGGCGACACCGTCTTCCGGGCGGCCACTCTCCTGCGCGGCGCACTGGCGGGAAAGCCGTTGACGCGCTGCGATATCCGCGTGCCCCGGTACGCGACGGTCGACCTCACCGGCACCGTGGTCGAGGAGGTGCTCGCGCGCGGCAAGCACCTGCTGATCCGCGCCGGTGCACACACCGTCCACACCCACCTGAAGATGGAGGGAGTGTGGGACGTCCACCCACCCGGGACGCGCTGGCGCCGTCAGGGATACCACGCGAGGATCGTGCTGGCGGTCGCGGACGCCGAGGCCGTCGGCTTCGATCTCGGCACCGTCGAGGTCCTGGACCGCGACCGCGAGGCGGAGGCCGTGGGACACCTGGGCCCGGATCTGCTCGGGCCGGACTGGGACCCGGCCGTCGCGGCGGCGAACCTGGCGCGCGACCCGGGCCGCCCCGTCGGTCTGGCGCTGCTCGATCAACGGGTGATGGCCGGGGTGGGCAACGTGTACCGGTGCGAACTGTGCTTCCTGCGGGGCGTACACCCGGCGACTCCGGTTGCGGACGCGGGAGATCCGGCCGCCTGGGTCGATCTGGCGCACCGGCTGCTGATGTTCAATCGGGACCGTGTCAGCCGGATCACCACCGGCGACCGCCGGCCCGGCCGGGGCACATGGGTGTACGGGCGCGCGGGCAAGCCGTGCCGCCGGTGCGGCACGGTGATCCGCACCGGGATGCTGGGGTCGGCCGGGGACCCGGACCGCAAGATCGACTGGTGCCCGCACTGTCAGCCGCGGAGCGAGGACGGGTGAGTCGCCCCCGCTCCGCCGGCCGAGCCGGCGCGGCGACCGCGCGGTCGGCTCAGTGGTTGCGCCTCAGTGGTTGCGCCTCAGTGGTTGCGCAGAGCGTCGATGAGCTCGCTCTTGCGCTTGGACGAGTAACCCGACATCCCGAGTTCCTTCGCCCTCTTCTTCAACTCGTCGACCGTCCAATCCTCGTAGGACCCCGACTTGCCGCCCTTGTGCCCGACGGAGGAACGGCCACGATTCGCGGCCGCGTTCGAGATTCGGGCGGCCTTCTCCTTGGAGGCGCCGTCGTCACGTAGTTCCTGATAGAGCTTCTCGTCCTTGATCGACGACCTGGGCATGATGCCCCTCCTTTCGTCGAGCGTGCTGTCGTGGTGCGGATACCCCTCCGGCCGGGGCCGTACACCTCCGGCCTGGACCAGCAGGCTCACACAGTGCCGCACCAACCGCTCCGGCGCCACCGTGACGGTGCCGTCCAGGTAGCCGATGAACAGGCTCGTCAGTGCCCCGACCAACCCCACGGCCACCAGGTGCCGCTCGTCGCGATCGGCGATCGCGGTGAGCTGCTGCCGGACGAGCGTCACGAATGCGGGAGCGAGATCGAGGCCCTGCCCGCCGAGGGCCGGTTCCCGCAGCGGGCCGAGCAGCAGCACCCGGCCCACGGCCGGGCGGTCCACGATCAGCTCGACGAAGGCCCGGACCGCCGCCCCGGGAACGTCCCGCGGCTGCGGGACCGTGCCGACCGCGCCCTCCAGCACTGCGCGCACGTGTTCCCCGACCGCCGCATACACGGCGCGCACGAACGCGTCCCGGTCGTCGAAGCTCTCGTAGAAGTACCGTTCGGTCAGTCCGGCCGCCCGGCACACGGCGCGTACGTTGACCGCCGGTCCGTCGGGCGCGCCGAGCAGATCGATGCCCGCCGACAGCAGCGCGTCGCGGCGTGCCCGCCGGCGTTCCGCCATGTCGGTGCCGCCCCAGCGCCGTCGCACCCTCTCCACCACCGCGATCCCGTCGTCGACCGTCTGCGACGTCGGATCCTACGCGCCGGGCCGGCCGCGACGGATGCACGCGGTTGCCGTCTCGGTACGCTCCCCGGTCTGTCACCCTGGTCGGCATGGACTCCGATGCCAACGCACTCCTGCACGGCCCGTTGTTCTCCCGGCGCATGCCGCTCGACCGCGGCAACGCCGCCAGTCGCATCAGCGCCTACATCTACGGCAACGTGCTGGTGCTCGCGGCCCTCGTGCCGATCGTCACCGGGCCGAAGTACGTCGGCATCGCGATCGTGCTCGGCACGGCACTGTCGACGTTCGTCGCCCACGTGTTCGCCGAGGCGGTCGGGCACACCGTGCGCCAGGGCACCCCGTTGACCCGGGCGGAGAAGCTCGCCGAACTGCGCAACTCCGTGCCGATCCTGAGTTCGGCGGTGCTGCCGTGCGTGATCCTGGGAATCGGCTGGCTGGGTTGGCTCGAACCGCGCACCGCCCAGTTGCTCGCCGAGGTCGCCGTGCTGGCACGGATCGGGGGGATCGTCTTCGTCATCGGTCGCCTCAAGGGGGAGCGGCCGGGCCGGACCTCGCTGGTCAGTGCCGTCGCGCTCACCACGGTGGCCGCGACCGTGGTGCTCGTCAAGGTCGTCCTGACCCACTGACACGTCGACCCACCGACGTCGGCGTCCTCGACGGCCGGGCCGCCGTCGCGCCGAGGGCGTCTCAGGCGCCGGTGGGCACCGGTTCGAGGATCTCCGCGCGCGCCTCCGGGGCAGCCGCCCGCAGCGCGTCGGCGGACTCGTCGTCGGGCCGGCTCTGCGATTCGATCTCGGCGTCGACCCTCGCCCGGTAGGTCGCGATCTCCTGCTCCACCGTCGCGGCGTCCCAGCCCAGGACGGGTGCCACCAGGCGGGCGGTCTGCTCGGCGCAGTGCACGCCGCGGTGCGGGTACTCGATGGAGATGCGGGTGCGGCGCGCGAGGATGTCCTCGAGGTGCAGCGCGCCCTCCGCGGCCGCCGCGTACACGACCTCCACCTGCAGGTACTGGGGGGCGTCGGTGAGCGGTTCGAGCAACTCGGGACGGTCGGCCGCCGCCTCGAGCACCTCGTCGATCAGCGACCCGTACCGGTCGAGCAGATGCTTGATCCGGTACGGATGCAGGCCGTACCGCTCGGCGAGCTGCATCGTCTGGTTCACGAGCGCGAAGTAGCCGTCGGCCCCCGCCAGCGGCACCCGTTCGGTGATGGACGGGGCGATGCGGGCGGGGATGTCCTCGGCCGCCAGGTCGACGGCATCCTCGGCCATCACCCGGTAGGTGGTGTACTTGCCGCCGGCGATCGCGACGAGACCGGGCGCGACCCGGGCGACGGCGTGCTCGCGCGAGAGCTTCGACGTCTCGTCGCTCTCCCCCGCCAGCAACGGCCGCAGTCCCGCGTACACGCCGTCGATGTCGCCGTGGGTGAGCGGGACGACCAGGACCCGGTTCACGTGGTCGAGGATGTAGTCGATGTCGGCCTTCGTCGCGGCGGGGTGGGCGAGGTCGAGATTCCAGTCGGTGTCGGTGGTGCCGATGATCCAGTGGCTGCCCCACGGGATCACGAACAGCACGGACTTCTCGGTGCGCAGGATGATCGCCGAGTCGCTGACGATCCGGTCGCGCGGCACCACGATGTGCACGCCTTTCGAGGCGCGCACCCGGAACCGGCCGCGCTGCCGGGACAGGGCCTGGATCTCGTCGGTCCACACCCCCGTGGCGTTGATCACCACGTGCGCCCTCACCTCGGTGACCGAGCCGTCCTCCGAGTCGCGCACCCGTACACCGGAGACCCGGTCGGCCTCGCGCAGGAACCCGACCACCTGGGTCGACGTGCGTACGACGGCGCCGTAGTGGGCGGCGGTGCGAGCCACCGTCATGGTGTGGCGGGCGTCGTCGACGACGGTGTCGTAGTACCGGATCCCGCCCACGAGCGAGTTGCGTTTGAGCCCGGGTGCCATGCGCAGCGCGCCGGACCGGGTCAGATGCTTCTGCGCGGGCACGGATTTGGCGCCGCCCATCCGGTCGTAGAGGAAGATGCCCGCAGCGACGTACGGGCGCTCCCACCCGCGGTGGGTGAGGGGGAAGAGGAACTTCAGCGGCTTGACCAGATGCGGGGCCAGCGTCGACAGCGACAGTTCGCGCTCGCGCAGCGCCTCACGGACGAGGCCGAACTCGAGCTGCTCGAGATAGCGCAGCCCGCCGTGGAACATCTTCGACGAGCGGCTCGACGTGCCCGAGGCGAAGTCCCGCGCCTCCACCAGTGCGACCCGCAGCCCGCGGGTGGCGGCGTCCAGGGCGGCGCCGGCGCCGACGACACCGCCGCCGACGACCACCACGTCGAAGTGCTCCGAGCCGAGTCGTCGCCATGCGTCACGGCGCTGTTGCGGCCCGAGGACCTGGACGCCTGGTTGGTTGGTCACCGCATTGCTCCCGTGAGTCGCCGACGTTTCCGCACTCAGGGTAGTAGGTTCGTCCGCAGACTGCCGTCCCGAACCACACGCCCGGAGAGGTTGCCGTGACCCGATACATCGCCGCGATCGATCAGGGGACCACGTCGAGTCGCTGCATCATCTTCGACCACGACGGTCGCATCGTGGCCTGGGCCCAGACCGAGCACGAACAGATCCTTCCCCGCGCCGGCTGGGTGGAACACGATCCGGAAACACTGTGGATCAACACTCGCGAGGTCGCCGCCCTGGCCCTGGCGAAGGCGGATCTCACGCGCGCCGACATCGCCGCGATCGGGATCACCAACCAGCGTGAGACCACGGTGGTGTGGGAACGCTCCACGGGCCGGCCCGTCCACAACGCGATCGTGTGGCAGGACACCCGCACCGATCGCCTCGTCGAGCAGCTCGCCGGGGACGCGGGCGTGGACCGGTATCGCGACGCCACGGGCCTGCCGCTGTCGACGTACTTCGCGGGCCCGAAGGTGCGGTGGATCCTCGACAACGTCGAGGGCGCCCGGGAGCAGGCGGAGGCCGGCGAACTCGCGTTCGGGACGGTGGACAGCTGGATCCTGTGGAATCTCACCGGCGGCACCGGCGCGGGCAACCGGCAGCCGGGGGTGCACCTCACCGACGTCACCAACGCCTCGCGCACGATGCTCATGAATCTCGAGACGCTGCAATGGGATCCGGACATCTGTGCGGATTTCGGCATTCCGATGTCGATGCTGCCGGAGATCCGGAGTTCGTCCGAGATCTACGGATACGCCCGCGACCGCGGACCGCTGGCCGGCGTCCCGGTGGCCGGCATCCTCGGAGACCAGCAGGCCGCGACGTTCGGCCAGGCATGCCTGTCGCCGGGTGAGGCCAAGAACACCTACGGGACCGGCAACTTCCTGCTTCTCAACACCGGGACGACGCCGGTGCGCAGCGAGCACGGGCTGCTGACCACCGTCTGCTACCGCGTCGGCGACGCCCCGGCGGTGTACGCCCTCGAGGGTTCGATCGCCGTCACGGGCTCGCTCGTGCAGTGGATGCGCGACAATCTGGGGCTCGTCCGCACGGCCGCGGAGATCGAGGACCTCGCCGCGACCGTCCCCGACAACGGCGGTGCCTACTTCGTACCGGCGTTCTCGGGACTGTTCGCACCGCGATGGCGACCCGATGCGCGCGGGGTGATCGCCGGTCTCACCCGCTTCGTCAACCGGGGGCACCTGGCGCGGGCCGCACTCGAGGCGACCGCCTACCAGACCCGTGAGGTCATCGAGGCGATGCACGCCGACTCCGGTGTCGAACTGCACACGCTGAAGGTGGACGGCGGGATGGTCGTCAACGAGACCCTGATGCAGTTCCAGTCGGACATCCTCGGCGCCCCCGTGGTCCGCCCCGTGGTCTCCGAGACCACCGCGCTCGGCGCGGCGTACGCGGCGGGCCTGGCGGTCGGCTTCTGGGAGGGTGAGGACGACATCCGCCACAACTGGGCGGCCGGCCGCACCTGGGAACCGAAGATGGACGCCGCCGAGCGGGAACGGCTCTACGCCGAGTGGAACCGGGCGGTCGAACGGACCTACGGCTGGGCCTGAGTCGGTCGATCCGGTGGGGCGAGGCCGGCGCGGGAGCCTCGGCGCGCCGGCCTCGGGGACCCCTCATCCCGGAACGTGGTCACCGGGGACGGGGTGCAGCACCCGCGTACGCATCGCATCGGGAGCGACGTCGCGCGGGTCGGCGAGGTAGTACTCCCGGAACGGCCCCTCGGCCGCGAGACCGCGCTCGTCGAGCCACCCGAACAGTGCGTGGTAGGCGACCGGGAGCAGCGCGACCGGACCGACGAAGTCCACGCCCGCGAACGCCCCGCCCGGCAGCGTCGTCGTGGCAGTTTCCGCACGTCCGGGCGGGGACCGCAACTCGAGACCGACGCCGAACTGCACCACGCCGTCGAGGGTGGCCGGGTACTGCCCCACCACCGGCGCGTCGGTGGGCAGCCCGGCGCTCGACGCCTCGGTCAGCAGCGCCGTCACGAGATTCGTCACATCCGAATCGAGAGATTCGGCGGTCGATTCCCCACTGCGCCACAAGACCGTTCGATCCTCGACCCGGTGCCGGCGCACGGAGAGTCCGCCGGCTTCGGCCTCGGCGAGCGACGCGACGAGGGCGAGCGCGCGGCGCTTACGGTCGGCCTCGCGCTCGATCCGTTCCCGCTCCGCGGCGAGGACGGCCTCGGTGTGTCCGGGGTCCTGCAGGAGGAGACGGATCGCGGGGACGGACACCTCGGCTCGGCGCAACACCGCGATGCGCAGAGCCGAGGCGAGTTGCTCCCGCGAGTAGTACCGGTATCCGGTACGCGGATCGACCCGGCCTGGAGCGAGCAGCCGTTCGCGGTCGTAGTGGCGCAGCGTCCTGACGCTCAGCCGCGACATCCGCGCGAACTCGCCGATGCTCAGCCAGCCGTCGGCCGGGCTCACCCGGTCACCACCGCCCCGCTTCCGGCAACCTCCGGCGCGTACGGGATCACCGTGATCACGTCGACGAGCAGGCCGTCGGGATCGACGGTCATGAAGTGCCGCTGCCCGAAGTCCTCGTCGCGCAGGTCCGACGCGACCGGGAGTGCGAGGTCGCCGGCGCGCGCATACACGGCGTCCACGTCGTCGACCTCCACCGAGATCAGCACGCCGGCGGGAGCGGAGAGATGGGCTCGGGGAATCGTCTCGTGGCCGCGTGCCACGAGACCGAGCTGCACGGTCTCGTCGGTCGCCGCCTGCAACTGGACATACCAGCCGCTGTCGAAAACCACACGCAGACCGAGCAGCCCGGCATAGAAGTCGCGGCTGCGGGCGACGTCGTGAGCGGGGACCACGGGGAAGATGCTGTTCGTTCGCATGCCTCCACCGTCGACCCTCCCCCAGCGAGAGAGTCAAGAACGTCGACGCCGACCATCCCGCTCAGTCCAGATGATCGTCGTGCCGCATCAGCTGACGCGCCGCCTCGGTGATCGACCCGGTCAGCGACGGATAGACCGAGAAGGTGTGGGCGAGGTCGTCGACGCTGAGATTGTTCTGCACCGCGATCGCGATGGGCAGGATCAGCTCCGAGGCGGTGGGGGCGACCACCACGCCACCGATCACGACGCCGGTGGCGGGACGGCAGAAGATCTTCACGAAACCACGGCGCAGCCCCGCCATCTTCGCGCGGGGATTGGTGTGCAGCGGCAACATCACGGTGCGGGCCGGGACCTCACCCTTGTCGATCGCGGCCTGGCTCACGCCGACCGTGGCGATCTCGGGCCGGGTGAACACCGCGGAGGCGACGGTCTTGAGCCGGATCGGGCTGACCCCCTCGCCGAGGGCGTGGTACATCGCGATGCGGCCCTGCATCGCGGCCACCGATGCCAGCGGCAGCAGCCCGGTGCAGTCGCCGGCGGCGTAGATCCCCGAGACGGACGTGCGCGAGACCCGGTCGACCTGGATGTAGCCGCCCCGGTCGAGTTGCAGGCCGACCTTCTCCAGGCCGAGGCCGGCGGTGTTCGGCACCGAGCCCACCGTCATCAGCGCATGGCTGCCCTCGACGATGCGGCCGTCGGCCAGCTTGACCCGGATCCCGTCCCCGGTGCGCTCGACGGCGTCGGCACGGGCGTGCTTGACCAGGTTCACGCCCCGCTCGGCGAAGGCGTCCTCGAGCACGAGGGCGGCGTCCTCGTCCTCGTGCGGCAGCACCCGGTCGCGGCTCGAGACGAGCGTCACCTGGACGCCGACCTCCGTATAGGCGGAGACGAACTCGGCGCCGGTGACACCGGAGCCGACGACCACGAGGTGTTCGGGCAGCGCGTCGAGGTCGTAGAGCTGACGCCAGTTGAGGATGCGGTCACCGTCCGGCTCCGCGCCGGGCAGCACCCGCGGGCTCGCGCCGGTCGCGATGAGCACGACGTCGGCATCGAGGATCCGCTCCTCGCCCGTGAAGAGGTCGGCGCGCACCTGGTGCGCCGCCATTCCGACCTGGGTGTCGATGAGCTCGCCGCGGCCGCTGAGCAGCTGCACGCCGGCCGCCTCGAGCTTGGTGCGGATGTCCGCGGACTGCGCCCGGGCGAGGCTCTTGACACGGGTGTTGACCTCGGGCAGCGCCACCCCGGCGCTCTCGAGCCGCACGCCGAGGTCGGCAGCCCGGCGCATGTCGGTGCGGATGCCCGTGGACGCGATGAACGTCTTGGACGGTACGCAGTCGAAGAGGACGCAGGCGCCGCCGATCCCGTCCGAATCGATCAGTGACACGGCCGCGCCGTACTGGGCCGCCACCAGCGCCGCTTCGTAGCCCGCGGGGCCGCCGCCGATGATCACGATCCGGGTCATTGTTCTCCTCTGTATCGATTCCGAGATGGTCCTCGGTCCGGTGTGTGCGGGCGCCGGGGTTGCCGAACGTCCGCAGACACGCTATGTCACGGGCACCGTCCCGCGCACGCGGACGCCGCCACGAAGCGGCCGGCGCCCCGTGTCCTGCGCCGGACGGTCAGCCATTAGCCTGTACCCCGTGCCGATCTACGCCGCCTACGGCTCCAACATGCATCCCGAGCAGATGCTGCAGCGCTGCCCGCATTCGCCGATGGCCGGAACCGGCTGGCTCCACGGCTGGCGGCTGACCTTCAGCGGCGGCGACATCGGCTGGGAGGGCGCGCTCGCCACCGTCGTCGAGGATCCCGACTCGAAGGTGTTCGTCGTGCTCTACGACGTGCCCGACGAGGACGAACGCAGCCTCGACCGCTGGGAGGGCTCCGAACTCGGCATCCACCGCAAGATCCGGTTGCGGGTGGACACCGACGACGGGCCCGTGCTCGCCTGGCTGTACGTCCTCGACGCGTACGAGGGCGGCCTGCCGTCGGCGCGCTACCTGGGCGTGATGGCCGACGCCGCCGAGATCGCCGGAGCCCCCGCCGACTATGTGCGGGATCTGCGCACCCGCAACAGCCGCAACGTCGGGCCCGGCCGGCCCGACAGCTTCTAGGCCGTCTTCTCGGCCTCGGCCGGCCGAGCCGGGTAGAACGGCACCGGGACGCCGACCCGCAGCGTCACCGGATCCCCGGCCTGCACGTCGTGCGACGCGGCCCGCTGCGCCCGGATCGTCTGCCCGGCCCCGGTCACCCGCACCTCCGTCAGTGCGCCCCCGAAGGCGACGTCGAGCACGGTGAACTTCGACGGTTCGTCGGCCGCGGCGACCTGCACCTGTTCCGGGCGTACGAGCACGTGGCCCTTGCCGTGGGCCGGGGTCGCGAGGGGAACCGCACCGATCACCGTGTGCGCGCGGTCGCCGGCCGCATCGGCGTCGAGCACGACCGAATCCCCGACGAAGGCGCCCACCTCGAGCGTCGCGGGCCACCGGTAGACCTCCTCCGGCGTGCCCACCTGGGCGACACGCCCGCCGAGCATCACCGCGACCGTGTCCGCGATGGCCAGGGCCTCGGCCTGGTCGTGGGTGACGAGCACGGAGGCGACCTCCTGGTCCCGCAGCAGGGTGCGGACCTCGGTGCGCAGGCTGGACCGCAGCCCGGCGTCGAGAGCGCTGAACGGCTCGTCGAGCAGGACGACGGCCGGATTGGGCGCGAGCGCCCGGGCCAGCGCGATCCGCTGCTGCTGACCGCCGGACAGCTGGGAAGGCTTGCGCTGACCGGTGCCGGCCAGGCCGACCAGTTCCAGCAGTTCCTCCACGCGGCGCTGCCGCACGGCCTGCTGCCGCACCATCGACCGCCACGTCGGCTGCACGAGCCCGTAGCCGACGTTGCGTGCGACGCTCAGGTGCGGGAAGAGAGCGCCCTCCTGCGGGACCAGTCCCACCCCCCGGCGTTCCGGCGGCAGCGCCGTGAGGTCGCGCCCGTCCGCGACGACGCGTCCCGCGCTCGCCGGGTGCAGACCCGCGACCACCCGCAGCAGGGTGGTCTTGCCCCCGCCCGAGGGCCCGAGCACGGCCAGCAGCGCGCCTCGTTCCACCGTCAGCGAGACGTCGCTGACGACCTCCGTCCGCCCGTACCGGGCGCAGACGCCCTCGAGACAGAGCCCGCTCATTCCTCACCGCCACTTTCCGCATCGACCCGGCCGCGCAGCAACCGGCCCAGCACCAGGGACGGCAGCGCGGCGACGAGCACCAGGATCGCCGCGTACGGGGCCGCCGACCCGTACTCGAGGGTCTCGGTGTACTTCCACATCCGTGACGCCAGGGTGTCCTCCCCGATCGGCACGAGCAACAACGTCGCCGGCAGTTCCTTCGCGATGGTGAGGAACGCCAGTGCCGCCCCCGCGACGACTCCGGGCGCGGCCAGCGGGATCATCACCCGGATGCCGGTCCGCATCCGTCCGCTGCCGAGGGTCGCGGACGCGTCCTCGAGGCCGAGCGGAATCGAGGCGACCGCCGCGCGGATCGAGCCGACGGCGAGCGGCAGGAACAACACCGCGTAGCCCATCACGAGCATCGGGGTGTGCTGGTACCACTGCGGCAGCAGTCGGATCCCGAAGAAGACCAGGGCCAGGCCCACGGTGATGCCGGGCAGCGCGAATCCGATGTAGGCGGCGCTCTCGGTGAACCGCGAGACCGGCGAGGTCGAACGCGCCGCCAGGATGCCGACCGGCAGGGCCAGCGCCGTGGTCAGCAGCGCACCGAGGGCCGCCACCCACAGGGTGTACGTCGTCGCCGTCCAGATCCCCGCCCAGTCGATCGCGGCCTGCTGCGAGAACCACAGCCAGCGCGCGAGTCCGGCGAGCGGCACGCCGACGCCGACCGTCAGCACGACGGCGAGGAACGCCAGGGCCGTCCACCGCTGCCGGCCCAGCGGCACGGGCGCGGCGGGCCGTGGGGCCCCGGAGCCGATGCGCGCGGTCGCCCCCCGGCGCACCCGGCGTTCGGAGACGGTCAGCGCGACGGCGAGCACGACGAGCACCAGGCCGAACACCGCCGCCGGGGTGCGGTCGAGCAACCCCCGGTAGCTGCCGTAGATGGCGAGGGTGAACGCTTCGTACCGCATCAGCGCGACGGCACCGAAGTCGCTGAGGGTGTACAGCGCCACCAGCAGGCCGCCGGCCGCCGCGGTGGGCCACACCTGTCGCAGGGTGACGGTGAGCGTGGTGCGCAGCCGGGACCGGCCGAGGGTGCGCGCCACCTCCTCGAGCCCCGGGTCGACCGAGGCCAGCGCGGCGGACACCGGCAGATACACGTACGGGAAGCTCGCCGCGGTCAGGACCAGCGCAGCACCCGCGAAGCCCGCGAGTCCGGGGAACTGGGCGATGTACACGAACCCGGACACGTACGACGGGATGGCGAGGGGAACGCTCAGCGCGAGGGCGAACCACCGCCGGCCGGGCAGGTCGGTGCGTGCCGTGAGCCATGCGGCGGTGACGCCGACGACGAGGCAGGCCACGGTGACGGTGAGCGCGAGAATGCCGCTGCGCCACACCAGATCGAGGGTGCGCTGCCGGAACACCAGCGACCACACCCGGTCGGGGCCGTCGGCGAACGCGCGCATGACCAGGTGCGCCACGGGGGCGAGTGCGAAGACCGAGACACCCAGCGCGGCCAGCGTGAGAACGGGCCGGCTGCGCCGGGTGGGACGGAGCGAGGCGAGCTGGATCAGATGAATCCCAGCTCCTGCAGCAACGCCTGGGTCTGCTCGAGCGAGGCGAGTTCGGCGAGTTCGATGTCGGCATTGCCGATCTCGGACAGCGGACGCAGCTGATCCTTCGTCTCGACACCCTCGACGACCGGATACTCGGACGTCTCGTCGGCGAAGTAGGTCTGTGCCTCGGGCGAGAGCAGCGCGGCAACGAACTGCTCCGCCTGTTCCTTCTGGTCGGTGGTCCGCACGACGCCCGCCCCGGCGATGTTCACCAGTGCGCCCGGATCACCGGCCTGGAAGTAGTACACCTGCACGTTCAGGTTCTCGGCACCGCGCTCGTCCGCGAGTCCGTACCAGTAGTAGTGGTTGGTCAGACCGAGGGTGACCTGGCCGGCGTCGACCCCCTCCATCAGCGGGCCGTTGCCCTCGAACGCCACCGGCTCGTTGGCCTTGAAGGCCTCGAGCCAGGCGCGGGCGCCGTCCTCGCCGCGGGCGACGCGCAGCCCGGTGACGAACGCCTGGAACGACGCGTTGGTCGGGGCGAAGCCGATCTGGCCCTTCCACTTCGGGTCCAGCAGGCCGTCGATGCCGGTGGGCAGGTCCTGCGGCTGCACCTTCTCGTCGTTGTAGACGAGTACGCGGGCACGTGCGGAGGTCGCCACCCAGGTGCCGTCGGCAGCGCGGTAGTCGGCGGGAACCAGGTCGGTCACCGAGGCCGGCAGCGTCTCGAGCAGCCCCGCCTGGTCGAGCAGGCCGAGGGCACCCGCGTCCTGGGTGAACACCACGTCGGCGGGCGAGGAGTCACCCTCCTCCACCAGCTTCCCGGTGATCTCCGGGGTGCTGCCGTAGACGACGTCGACCTCGAAGCCGAGCGTGCCCTCGAGCTGGTCGATCAGCGGGGCGACCAGGTTCTCGCTGCGCCCGGAGTACAGGGTGAGCGCGCCGGTGGAGTCGCCCTCGGACCCACCCGAGTCGCTGCCGCACGCGGCCAACGCGGCGGCGAGTACCCCGGCCGACACTACTGCGACGGCTCTGCGTCGAAACTGCATTCCGGACCTCCTGGCGTGAGCGACGGCTCACAGGCGATGTACAGGTTGTGCAAGCCTAACCTGATCCCAGGACCAGGTTCGTCATCACCCGTACGCCGACCGCCAGGGCGCGCTCGTCGAGGTCGAAATCGGGCTGGTGGATGTCGAGCTTCGGCCCGCTCCCCCGCCACACACCCAGCCGGGCCATCGCACCCGGAACCTGCTCGAGGTACCAGGAGAAGTCCTCCCCGCCGCCGGACTGCGGGGTGTCCGCCAGCGCGTCCGGGTCGATCGCCCGCACCGCGTCCTCGACCATCCGGGCCGACACCTCGTCGTTGACGACGGGCGGCACCCCGCGCCGGTAGTCCAGCTCGTAGCTCAGTCCCGTGGGCGCGAGCAGGCCGTGCACGATCTCCCGCACCATCGGTTCGAGCAGTTCCCACGTCTCGTGGTCGCCGGTGCGGACGGTGCCGGTCAGCATGCCGGTGCGGGGAATCGCATTCGCGGCCTTGCCCGCCGCGACCGCGCCCCACACCATCACCGTGCTCGTACGGGGGTCGATGCGCCGGCTGAGCATGCCGGGCAGCCCGGTGATCACGGTGCCGAGTCCGTACACCAGATCGCCGGTCAGGTGCGGGCGGGAGGTGTGCCCTCCCGGCGAGTCGAGAACCAGCTCGACCGTGTCGGCGGCCGAGGTGATCGCCCCGACCCGCACCCCCACCTTGCCGGCCTCGAGCCTGGGATCGCAGTGCAGCGCGAAGATCCGGGCCACGCCTTCGAGCGCGCCGGCGGCCACCACGTCGAGCGCGCCGCCGGGCATCACCTCCTCGGCGGGCTGGAAGATCAGCCGCACCCCCACCGGCAGCTCGGGCACCGAGTTCAACGCCAGCGCCGCGCCGAGGAGCACGGTCGTGTGGGCGTCGTGCCCGCAGGCGTGCGCCACACCCGGCACGGTGGAGGCGAACGGCAGGCCCGTCATCTCCTGCATGGGCAGCGCGTCCATGTCGGCGCGCAGGGCTATCCGCGGCCCGTCGGGACCGAGATCGCAGATCAGGCCTGTGCCGCGCGGCAGCACCTTCGGTTCGAGCCCGGCGGCCGCGAGCGTGCTCCCGACGAACTCGGTGGTCGCGTACTCCTGGCGGGCCAGTTCGGGATTGGCGTGGATGTGCCGGCGCCACCCCGACAGGTCGTCGGTGTGCTCGCCCAGCCACTTCTCGATGTACGGGTTCATCGGCGTGCCACGTTCTCGAGCAGCCGCGCACGTTGCGTGGGATCGGCCGCCGCCCGGGCCGCCGTCGCGGCCAGCGCGCGGGCGCCGTCGAGGACGGCGAGGTCCGCCGAGGCGGTGACGCACGCGTCGGCGAACGCCGCCTGGTGAGTCACCGCGCCACCGGAGTCGAGACCGATCACCGGGTGGATACCCGGCACCACGTTCGTCACGTTTCCCATGTCCGTGCTGCCCAGCGGGCGCGATCCTTCCTCCTCGACGGGCAGCGGCGTGCGCCCGAGACCGATGATCTCCTCACGATAAGCCCGGACCAGCCACGGGTCGGGAGTCAGTTCCGTATAGGTCGGCGACACGGTGCGGATCTCGTGCGTGCAGCCGGCGGCGAGGGCCCCGGCGGCGAAGCAGCTGCCGGCGCGCTCGGACAGGTCGGCGAGGGACTCCGCGGTCGCCGCCCGCAGGTAGTACAGCAGTTCCGTGTGCGCGGGCACGATGTTCGGGGCGGTGCCGCCGTCGCTGACGATCCCGTGGATCTGCTGACCGGGCAGCAGGTGCTGCCGCAGCAGGCCGACGGCGACCTGCGCGACGGTCGCCGCATCGGCGGCGTTGCGGCCGTACTCGGGAGCCGCGGAGGCGTGCGCCTCGCGGCCGGTGTAGCTGACCGCGATGTCCGCGAGGGCCAGCGACGTCGCCCCGGTGATGTCGAACGGACCCGGGTGCACCATCAGAGCCATGCCGACGTCGTCGAACACCCCGCGTTCGAGCATGAGCACCTTGCCGCCGCCGGTCTCCTCGGCGGGTGTGCCGATGACGCGGACGGTGACGCCGAGCGCGTCGGCGACGGCGGCCAGTCCCAGGCCCGCGCCGGCGGCGGCAGCAGCAATGATGTTGTGCCCGCACGCGTGCCCGATGCCGGGCAGCGCGTCGTATTCGGCGCAGAGGCCGACCACGAGGTCTCCGCTGCCGAACCGGGCGTCGAATGCGGTGGGCAGATCGGCGATCCCGGTGCGGACCTCGAATCCGCCGCTGCGCAGCAGGTCCACGATCTTCGCGGCGCTGCGGTGTTCGTCGAAGGCCAGTTCCGGCTCGGCATGGATCGAATGCGACAGGGCGATCAGGCCGTCCGACGCAGCCTCGATCGCCCTGTCCGCATCGCTCGTCACCCGCTCAGTCTGGCACGGGCGGAAAGCGCGCACCTCACCCGAGGCGGAAGTTCGACTCGTCCGTCTTCGTCTCGAGTGCCGCGATCAGCGGTGCATGCAGACCACGCTTGATGCCCGCCAGGTTGGCGCCGCGGGTGCCCGTCAGCGCGGCGGCCCGTTCGACGGCGGCGGCCAGCACGGCATCACCGTCGACGGCGCGATCGACGATGCCCGCCGCGAGGGCGTCGGCGCCGCCGAACCGGCGGCCGGTCGTGGTCGCCTCGACCGCGGCCTGGATCGGCAGCCGCTCGCGCAGGAGCGCGGACATGCCCACGGTGAACGGCATGTTCAGGGACACCTCGGGCAGGCACCAGAAGCCGCGATCGGACCGCATCACGCGGAAGTCGTGGGTCAGCGCGAGCATCGCACCGGCACCGAACGCGTGGCCCTGCACCGCCGCGACGGTCGCCGCGGGGAAGGTCAGGATCCGCACGTACAACTCGTGCACGGAATCGAGGTAGCCCGGAAGGTCGGGGAGGTTGCCGAAGATCCAGTCGGTGTCGAGGCCGTTGCTCCAGAACTTCCCGGTGGCCGCGGTCACGAGCGCGGCCGGGCCGTCGTGGGCGACGACCTCGTCGAGCAGCTCGTGGACGGCGGAGAGCCAGCCGGGATGGAAGCGGTTCTCGGTGTCGCCGCCGGAGCGGTCGCCGAGATGGAGGACGAAGACGTCGCCGTCGCGGTCGAGGTATGGCATGCGGAGAGGATAGCGCCACAACCTACCGACGAGTAACAACAGGCTTGGCGCTAGGGTCGACCGACATGGGAACACCCGACGCCATCGCCGACCCCCCTGCCGAGGCCGCCCGCGCCGCCGCGGCACTCGCCGAACGCACCGGCGTGCCCGAACACCCCGTCGCGGTGGTCCTCGGCTCGGGCTGGCGCGCCGCGGTGGAGCGCTTCGGCCCGGCGGTCGCCGACGTCCCGATGGGCGAACTTCCCGGGTTCGCCCCGCCCACCGCCGAAGGGCATTCGGGCACCGTGCATTCGGTGCGGGTCGGCGAGACCCCGGTGCTGCTCCTCGCCGGCCGCACCCACGCCTACGAGGGGCACGACCTGAGCCGTGTCGTGCACCCGGTGCGCACCGCCGTCGCGGCCGGCGCGCACACCGTCGTGCTCACCAACGCCGCCGGCGGCATCCGGCCCGACCACACGGTCGGTCAGCCGGTGCTGATCTCGGACCACCTCAACCTCACCGGCCGTTCGCCCCTGCGCGGCGCCCAGTTCGTCGACCTCGTCGACGCCTACTGTCCGGAGCTGCGCGCCCTCGCCCGCGAGATCGACCCCACCCTCGACGAGGGCGTGTACGCAGGACTGCCCGGCCCGCACTACGAAACCCCCGCCGAGATCCGCATGCTGCGCACGCTCGGCGCCGACCTGGTGGGCATGTCCACCGTGCACGAGACCATCGCCGCGCGTGCCGCGGGCGCGCGGGTGCTCGGCATCTCCCTGGTCACCAACGCCGCCGCGGGACTCACCGGTGAGCACCTGGACCACCACGAGGTCCTCGCGGCGGGACGGGCCGCCGCGACCCGTATGGGCGACCTGCTGCGCGAGCTGGCGGGCCGGCTGTGAGCCTGCGTTTCGGGACCGCCGGGCTGCGCGGTCCCGTCGGCGACGGACCCGGCTGCATCAACGAGGACGTGGTCGTCCGCACCACCGCGGGCCTGGCCCGATGGCTCGACGCGCGCGGGTGCGGCGGCGGCACCGTGGTCGTCGGCCGCGACGCCCGCACCGGATCCGCCGAGTTCTTCGCCGCCGCCACCGAGGTCCTCGCGGCCGCCGGTTTCGACGTCGTGGCCCTGCCGCGCCCGCTGCCGACCCCGGTGACGGCGTACGCCGTGCGGGCCCTCGATGCGGTCGCGGGCGTGCAGATCACCGCGTCCCACAACCCGGCCCCGGACAACGGCTACAAGGTCTACACCCGGGGCGGTGCACAACTGGTCGAGCCGGACGACCGCGAGATCGAGAGGGCGATCGACGCCGTCGGCGCGGCGTCGTCCGTGCCGCGCACCGCCGTCGCGCCCACCGGGGACGACCTGGTGGCGCGCTATCTGGCGCGCGTCGCCTCCCTACCGCGCGGCACGGCGCGCACCCTGCGCATCGCGCTCACACCGCTGCACGGCGTCGGCGGCGAGACCGCCGTCGCGGCGCTGCACGCCGCGGGCTTCGGCGACGTGCACGTGGTGGACGCCCAGTTCGCCCCCGATCCCCGCTTCCCCACCGTCGAGTTCCCCAATCCGGAGGAACCGGGGGCCGCCGATGCCGTGCTCGCACTCGCCGCCGACGTGGGCGCGGACATCGCGCTCGCCCTCGATCCCGATGCGGACCGATGCGCCGTGGGCGTCCCCACGCCCGAGGGCTGGCGGATGCTGCGCGGCGACGAGACCGGGGCGCTGCTCGGGGACCGGATTCTCGCGGGTGCCCCGCGCGGCGCGCTGGTGGCGACGACGATCGTCTCCTCGGCCCTGCTCGGCAGACTCGCCGCCGCACGGGGCGCCCGCTACGCGCAGACCCTCACGGGCTTCAAGTGGCTCGCTCGCGCGGGCGACGGACTCGTGTACGCGTACGAGGAGGCCCTCGGTCACTGCGTCGACCCGGATGCGGTGCGCGACAAGGACGGCATCGCGACGGCGGTCGTCGTCGCGGACTATGCCGCCGAATTGAAGGCTCGCCGAAGCACTCTCGTCGACGCGCTCGACGCCCTCCACCGAGAGTTCGGGCTGCACCTCGGCGATCAGGTCTCGATCCGGGTGGCCGATCTCGCCCGGATCGGGGCGATCATGAGCCGGTTGCGGTCCGCGCTGCCGGCCGAACTCGCCGGAGAGCCGGTCACGGCCACCGACCTCGCGGCGGCGAGCGGCCCGCTGCGCACGGACGCCGTGGTACTCGAGGGCGCGTCGGTGCGGGTCGTGGTCCGGCCGTCGGGCACCGAGCCGAAGCTCAAGTGCTACCTCGAGTCCGTCGCCGCGGACGGTGACCGCGACGGCGCGACCGCGCGGCTGAAGGCGTTGCGCGCGTGGGCGACCGGCCTCGGTGAGCGCTGACGCGCGACACCGGGCCGGTGACGGCCGCTTCTCGCGGTCGCCACCGGCCCGGCGGAGGAACGGCCACCCTCAGAGACGGTGTGGCACACCGTAGGTGATGACGGTGTCGTTGTTCGAGGTGACAGCCCGGGCGTACGGCCGGATCGTGACCGGGCCGAGTGCCCCCGAGACCGAGCCGTGGACTCCGGCCAGCCGGACGGTCGCCGACCGGCCGTCGAACTCCATGTCCTCGACGAACGCCACGTCGGTGATGCCGCCCGGCGAGAGATCGACCTCGATCTCCTGCGACGGGATGATCGACCCGCCGATCGTCGCGCCGGTGCTCGCGTCGAGCCCGAGGCCGAACTCGGGGGCGAGCTCGACGCCGATACCGAATTCGTTGCCGACCTCCCAGTCGAGACTGGGGGTGTTGATGTGCACGACGGCCCCGTTGAGCGCGACCGGGTAGCCGATCTGGTATCCGATGGTCAGCTTGGTGTCCTGGAACGAGTCGGCATCGGGCCCGGTGAAGTTGACCGACACCACCTCGTCGTGGAAGAACTCGAAACTGACGGGCGAGCTGTCGAGCGGCGGATAGGACTGGATCGACGTGTCGGCCTGAAGGACTTCGATGGCGTTGTTGTTGCCGAGGGGCAGCGTCCGGGCGTTGTCGACAGCGGCTCCGGCACTACCGGACCCCACCACCATGCCCAGCACGGCGGCCGCACCGAGTGCGGTGGCCCGGGCGCACTGTCGAAATCTGCTGCCGGAGAAGGTGTTGATCATCGAGCGGACCTCATTTTCGTGGGCGGTCGAGGACAGTGGACGTTCCAACCGATCACGGGGAGCGTAACCAGAGCGGGCCCGGAGAAAAGGAGAGTTGATCAACTTCCCCGAATCGAGACGGTGCCCGCCCGGTCGCTGCCGCTCGGATCGAGATCCTCGGCGGCCCACGCTCTGGACCGAAAACCCTTCCCGGGCTGGCATTTCGATGTCCATGCACCGCCCGTCGCCCCCGCGGCCGGGCACCGCCGTCCAACCTCACCCGAAACTCTATTGTTATCCTGCAACAAAACAGACTATTCGGACAAAATTGGCGATACGGGCGTTCGGGGGTCGCCGATACCGCCCGAGCGGGTCCGCGTAGGGGGTCAGCGTGGGCCGAACTGCCGATCGCCGGCATCCCCGAGACCCGGAACGATGTACTTGTTCTCGTTGAGACCGTCGTCGATCGACGCGGTCACGAGCCGGACCGGGTGACCGGACTCGGACAGGGCTGCCACCCCCTCCGGAGCCGCGACCACGCACACCGCCGTGACATCGGTCGCGCCGCGCGCGACGAGCAGGTCGATCGTGTGCACCATCGAACCTCCCGTGGCGAGCATCGGATCGAGCACGTACACCGGCAGCCCGGACAGGTCGTCGGGAAGCGACTCGAGGTACGGCACGGGCTCGAACGTCTTCTCGTCGCGGGCCAGTCCGACGAAGCCCACCCGCGCCTGCGGGATGAGCGCATGGGCCTGCTCCACCATCCCGAGGCCCGCACGCAGCACCGGCACCAGCAGCGGTGGCTGCCGAAGGCGCACACCGACCGTCGTCGCCACCGGCGTGCGCACCTCGAACTGCTCGACCGGGGCGTCCCGGATCGCCTCGTACACCAGCATCTGGGTCAGCCGGCGCAGCGCGTAGCGGAAGGCTGCGTTGTCGCTGCGCTCGTCGCGCAGCGTGGTCAGGAGGGCAGCGGCGAGCGGGTGGTCGACGACGAGCGAATCCATGCCGGAAGGATAGAACGCCGTCGCTCGCCCGCCGTCGCCGACTGCTTCCCGGCACAGCCCACCGGCGCAGCCCGCCCGCACGGTCCGCCGCAGTCCCGTTTTCCGGACTCGCCCCGACCGCGGGGCACGTGTGCCATCGTGACAGTCGGGCCTGCGGACGGACGGGACGGGTGGGCATGTGGGACTACATCGACGAGCGCAAGGCGCAGATCGCCTTCAGCGCGTACCAGCATGTGAGCCTCGTCGTGCAGGCCGTGCTTCTCGCCACCGTCGTCGCCGTCGTGCTCGCGGTGGTCGTCACCCGGATCCCCCGGCTCGAACCGGTGGCCAACACCCTCAGTGCCGTCGGCCTGACCGTCCCGTCCTTCGCGCTGCTCGGCATCCTCGTCCCGCTCGTCGGGATCGGGGTGGCACCGGCATTCCTCGCGGTCGCCTTCTACGCGACCCTGCCGGTGCTGCGCAACGCGGTGGTCGGGTTGCGTGGCGTCGACGGCACCCTCGTCGAATCCGCACGCGGAATCGGCATGGGCGAGATCGGCACGCTCACCCGCGTCCGGCTCCCGCTGGCCTGGCCCGTCATCCTCGCCGGGGTGCGGGTCTCGACGCAGATGTCCATGGGCATCGCCGCGATCGCCGCCTACGTGCTCGGCCCCGGTCTCGGCTCGTTCATCTTCACGGGCCTGTCGCAGATCGGCGGCGCGAACGCACTGAACTCGGCCCTGGTCGGCACGATCGGAGTGGTCGTCCTCGCGCTGGCGCTCGACGCGCTGCTCCTCGCGCTCGGCAAGGTCACCGTCTCGAAGGGAATCCGTGCCTGACATGAACACGCCGCCGCCGTCCGCAGCGCAGATCAGCGGCACCGACATCGACCTGATCGACGTGGTCAAGACGTTCCCCGGGCAGGCGCGCCCGGCAGTCGACGGTCTGAGCCTGCACATCCCCGCGGGCGAGATCGTGATGTTCGTGGGCCCGTCGGGCTGCGGCAAGACCACGTCGCTGAAGATGATCAACCGTCTCGTCGAACCCACGTCCGGAACCATCCGGATCGGCGGCGACGACATCCGGTCCGCGGACGTCGACGACCTGCGGCGGCGGATCGGGTACGTGATCCAGGGCGGCAGCCTCTTTCCGCACATGACGGTCGCGCAGAACATTTCGATCGTGCCCCGGTTGCTGGGCTGGGACCGGCGGCGAACCGCGGACCGCGTCACCGAACTGCTCGAACTGGTCAACCTCGACCCGGACCGGTACCGGGACCGCTACCCGCGGGAACTGTCCGGCGGGCAGCAGCAGCGGGTCGGCGTCGCCCGGGGCCTCGCCGCCGACCCGCCCGTCGTGCTGATGGACGAGCCGTTCGGCGCGGTGGACCCGATCACCCGGCTCCGGTTGCAGGACGAGCTGCTGCGCATCCACGACGATCTGCGGAAGACGATCGTGTGCGTCACCCACGACATCGACGAGGCCGTCAAACTGGGCAGCCGGATCCTGATCATGCAGGAGGGCGGGCACGTCGCACAGTACGACACCCCCGAGACGATCCTGTCGGCACCCGCGAGCCCGTTCGTGGAGAAATTCGTCGGTGCCGGTTCCACACTCAAACAGCTCTCGCTCAGCCGCGTCGCGGAGGTCGAACTGGCCGAACCCACCACCGCGGAAGTCGGCAGCTCCGCCGAGGAGGCCGTCGCACGCGCCAGGGCACGCGGGGACGACACCGTCGTCGTCCTCGACCGGCGCCGTCGTCCCGTGGCCTGGCTGTGGGTGCGCGAACTGCAGGGTTCGGGCACCGTCCCGGACGGCGACCCCGACGACCTGGTCACCCTCGACCGGCACGCCACCCTCAACGACGCACTGGACACGATGCTCGCCTCCGCTCACGGGGCCGCGATCGTGACGGGACGGCACGGCGAATTCCAGGGATTGATCAACTTCGAATCGGTGACCGGACGGATCCGCGGCGGTGAGTCGCAGTCCGCGGCCGCAGGCCCCGGTGAGACGGGACAGCACACATGAGCATCGACACCGAACCGGCGTCCTCCCGGGCCGGAACCCGTCCAGGTCCTCCCCCGCGCCGGCGCGGCGGTATCGCGATGCTGTTCGTCCTGCCACTCGTCGTCGCCGTGGTGTTCGCCGCCTGGGCGCTGTGGCGCGCGAACGCGGACCTCGACTCGATCGAGGCCCGCCAGCTCGAATGGGCCACCATCTCGACCCTCCTCCGCGAACACATCGAACTCACGGTGGTCTCGGCGATCCTCGTCGTGGTGATCGCCGTGCCGCTCGGGATCGTCCTCACCCGGCCCGCGTCGCGCGCCCTCGCGCCCGTCGCGGTGGGTGTCGCCAACGCCGGGCAGGCGGCGCCGGCCATCGGACTGCTCGTGCTGCTGGCCATCTGGCTGGGATTCGGATTCGGCACCGCCGTCGTCGCCCTGACCCTGTATGCCGTGCTGCCCGTCCTGCGGAACACGATCACCGGCATCGAAGGCGTCGATCCGACCCTCGTCGAGGCCGGGCGCGGCCTCGGCATGTCCGGGCTCGGCGTGTTGCTCCGGGTCGAGCTGCCCCTCGCCCTGCCGGTGATCATGACCGGCGTCCGCACCGCGCTCGTTCTGCTGGTCGGCACCGCCACCCTCGCCACCTTCATCAACGCCGGCGGCCTCGGATCCCTCATCGTCACCGGCATCACCCTCTTCCGCTATCCCGTCCTCGTCAGCGGCGCGCTGCTGGTGGCGCTGCTCGCCCTTCTGGTCGACTGGGCGGGGCGCATGCTCGAGTTCACGGTCCGGCCGAAGGGGCTCCGCCCGTGACCGCGCGCCTGCTGTCCCGGCTCGCCGGAGCGCTCCTCGCGGCGTCGACGCTGGCCGCGTGCGGATTGGGAACCGCCGGCGGTTTCGTCCCCACCGGCGAACTCGCGGGCCCGCTGCAGTCCGTCGAGCCGCTCGACGGTGCGAGCATCTCGGTGGGATCGAAGAACTTCTCCGAGGGCATCCTCCTGGGGAAGATGGCAGTGATCCTCCTGCGTTCGGCGGGCGCGGACGTCACGGATCTGACCAACATCCCCGGCAGTGCCAGCTCCCGCCAGGCGCAGCTCGAGGGACAGGTCGATCTGCAGTGGGAGTACACCGGCACGGCCTGGATCGCCTATCTCGGACACGAGGAAGCGATCCCCGACGAGCGCGAGCAGTACGAGGCCGTGCGCGACGAGGACCTGCGCGAGAACGGCCTGGTGTGGCTGCCGCCCGCCCCCATGAACAACACCTACGGTTTCGCGGCCACCAGCGCCGAGGCCCAGCGACTCGGCGTGGCGTCGCTCTCCGACATCGCGAACATCCCGGTCGCCGAACGCACCTTCTGCGTCGAATCCGAGTTCGCCAACCGCAACGACGGCCTGCAGCCGATGCTCGACACCTACGGCATTCCGCTCGGATCCGGTGTCCCACGCGAGAACATCAGGACGCTCGACACCGGCGCCATCTACGAGGCGACGGCGCGCGGCGACTGCAACTTCGGCGAGGTGTTCACCACGGACGGCCGGATCGAGGCCCTCGATCTGACCGTGCTCGAGGACGACCGGAAGTTCTTCCCCATCTACAACGTGGCGGTCGTCGTCCGCGACGAGACCCTCACCGAGAACCCGCAGATCGCGGAGCTGTTCGCTCCCGTCTCCCGGAAACTGACCGACGAGACTCTCATCGAACTGAACGGACGGATCGACGTCGACGGCCAGGAGCCGGCCGAGGTCGCCTACGACTGGCTCGTGCAGGAGGGCTTCGTCGAGTAGGACAGCGGCGGCACCCGCGACCGTGTCAGTGGACGAACTTCAGTCCCACCACGCCGCCGACGATCATGGTCAGGAACAGGATCTTCCATGCCGAGACCGATTCGTTCCCGGTCGCCATCGCGTAGACCACGGTGAGCACCCCGCCGATCCCCACCCACACGGCGTAGGACGTTCCCACCGGCAATCGACGCATCGCATAGGCCAGTCCCGCCATGCTCGCGGTCAGCGCCGTGACGAACACGACCGTCGGAACCAGACGGGTGAAGCCTCGGGATCTGTCCAATGCCGTGGCCCACACCGCTTCCAGCACCCCGGACACCACCAGCACCAACCACGACATCACAGGCTCCCTCGGGCCGTCTTGTCGCACACCGGGTACGGCGCCCCTCGTCCGGGAACCCGGGTTCCGGGCTCGCTTCCAAGGTCCCACAACCCGTGGCGGGGAACAAATCCGGCTCGTCGACGCGGAACCGGGGCACCACCCGCTGCGTCCAACCGGTCGAAGGACGATCCGTTTCACCGAGGGGGAGCAGCCCGAATGGACGCAGGCACCGGCAACCACGACGTGGTACGTGCCCGACCCGAGACGATCGCGGCGTTCGGACGCACCGCTACGGCCATGGCCGAGCGGCTCCACGAAGCCGCCGGCGAGGCACACGCGGTGGATCCGGCGCCACTCACGACGGCATTCGGTCCGGTCGGCGCCGCGTTCCTCGCCGCGTTCGCGGCCACCCACCGCGCCCACGAGACGGAACTGACCCGGCTCGGCGGCACCTTCGCGGCAATGGGTGCGGTCGCCGGTGCCACCGCGGCCGCCTACGAGCACGCCGTCACCGCCCAGTCGGCACTGCTGAAGGCCGCCGGAGCGCCGCGGTGACCGGCATGCCGGAGGTGGATCTGCTCACCGCTCCCCTGGCCGAGCTGCTGTCGGCGTTCGGCACCGGCGCCGTCGCCACCGATCCGGCCGCGGCACTGCGCTCCTGCACGGAACTGGTCGAGGGCGTACACACGGTGGGCCGGGCCGCGCTGGGCGAGCTCGCGTGGGACTGGGCGGGCGCTGCCGCCGAGACCGCCGTCCGCAGCGGCGAACGGGCCCTGGCCGACCTCGTCGCCGCCGCCGACCGCGGGACGGCCATCGCCGACGTCGCGGTGGACGCGACGACGACCGTCGTGACCGGCGCCGCCGAGATCGCCCGGCTGATCGACTCGTTCACGACGCTGGCCGAGCGCTCCGCTCCCCTTGCCGCCCTCCCGCAGGCACAGATGATGCTGCTGGTGGCGGCCGTCGAGCACATCGCAGCGGGACTCGACGTCCTGGCCCGGGTCACCTCGGCGCTGGCGGAGCACACGGCACGGATGGCAGAGCTGATGCCGTCGGATCCTGCCTCGGCCGCACCGCCGGGCCAGGATCCGGCCGTGTCGCCG
>NZ_AJFC01000226.1:0-2827 GCF_000256505.1 Rhodococcus sp. P14
GTCCGGCCGCGTCGCAGTCCGGCGAGCCGCGGGCCTTCGGCGGCCCCGGAACCGAGGTGCGGCTACCGGACGGCAGCGTGGCCGTCGCACCGAATCGGGCGGCGGCCGATGCGGTGCGTCACGCGCTCTCCCAGCAGGGCACGCCCTACGTGTGGGGTGGGACCGTGCCGGGGCAGGGCCTCGACTGCAGCGGACTGACCCAGTGGGCGTACGGACAGGCCGGAGTACAGATTCCGCGCCTGGCCCAGGATCAGGACGTGGGAACCGCAGTCGATGCGAGCGCGGTGCAACCCGGCGATCTCGCGGTGTGGGACGGGCACGTCGCGATGATCGTCGGAAACGGCCTCATGGTCGAGGCGGGTGACCCGGTGCAAGTGTCGCCGATCCGGACCACGAACAGCGGGATGGGATTCCAGGGATTCTTCCGGCCCACCGGGTGACACGGGAACCGATCGGTGCGGGTGCGCGTCCAAGTCCGGTATGGACACCCCGGAGACGACCATCACGACGGCGACCGCCCGGAACCGGGCCGGCACCATCTCGGTGCGCACCACCGAACAGGGCCTGCCCGTCGACCTTCACATCGATCAGAGCGAACTACGCTACGGCACAGCACAACTGGCCGAGCAGATCGTGTCGCTGTGCCGACTCACGACACTCGAGGCCGCCGCGCGGCACCGAGAGGAACTGGCGGACGGAGGCATGCCGGAAGGACTGCTGAACCGGCTGGGCCTGACCACCCACGATGCCGTGCAGCGGGCGCGCCGCGACGACGGGCACGCGGCCGGAACTCGTGCGGCGCTCCGGTGGTGAGCGCGATGTCGGCGAGCGACCAGCGCGTGACGGAGATCGTGGAGAGTGTGCGCACGAGGCTCGGGGCCCTGCAGGACTGCGTGGCCGCGCTCGGCGTGGTCTCGGGCACTGCGACGAGTCCGGACGGTCTCGTGCGGGCCGAGGTGGACGGCAACGGCGCCCTGACCGGACTGTGGCTCGCCGAGACGTTGCGCGGGCACCGCACCCGGGACGTGGCGGCATCGATCCTGGCCACGGCGCACGAGGCCGCACGGGTCGCCGCCGCCGAACGGGCCCGTCTGCTCGGGGATCTCCGTGGCGCGCTCGGGTGACGGCTGTCTCACCGCCGCTCCGCTATGTCTTCGGCCCGGAGGTGGCTAGGCTTGGCGACCATGGCTGGAGACATCGTCCCGATCGAGCTCGGTCTCACCGACGGCGACGTCGCGACCCTCTGGGCGCCGCGGTGGCGCGAGGGCGACGACGAATGGGAGGCGTTCCTGGGCCACGGTGACGATCTGTATGCGTTCGGCGCGGTGGCCGAGCTCGTTGCGTTCGTCCGCTCCGGCGCCGACAACGACCTCGTCGAGCATCCGGCCTGGCCGGTCGTGTCGAAACTCGCGGCGGAGGAGTTCGAGCCGGACGAGAGCCATTCGTACGACCTGATCGGCGTGCCGGAACTCGTGGCGGACGACGCGGATCCGGAGTCCGTCGCCGAACTGCAGAACACGTTCGACATCGCGTCCGTCCTCGGCGACGTGTGCGAACTCGAGCCGGTGACGAAGTTCTTCGAGCGCGCCGAGATCGAGGCGCTGCTGAGCCACGGAGTCGCGGCGTTCGAGGGCCGCGAGGGCGTGGAACTGTGGAATCGGGTCGGCGCGGCCGTCGCCGAGGACTGGGACGCGGTGCTCGACGCGATCGACGGCGTCGTGAAGTCGCCCGAGGTGGACCCCGAACTCGTCGCCGAAGCCGAGGCGGAACTCGTCGCGGCCGAGGAGAACGTCGTCGAGGCCGAGGACGCGGCCGAGGAGGCGGAGGACGAGGAGTACGAGTTCGTCGACGGGGACGAGGACGAGGAGACGAGCTTCTGGACCGCGGTCGGGATCGACCCGGTCAAGATCATCGCCTCCGACGGCACGTGGTTCACCCTGCGCTGCTACGTCGACGACGATGCGTTGTTCCTCGGCCGGGACGGGACGATCCTGGTGTTCCCCACCGAGCGGGCGCTGGCGCGCTATCTCGCCGACCACCACGACCACGACCTGGCGGCGCTGAGCACCTACGACGACATCCGGCACGCGGCGACGGACGGTTCCCTCGAGATCGACGTGACGGACGAGAACGTGTACGTGCTGCCCGGGATCGCGGACGACATCGAGCACGGCACCGAGGCGGTGGACGCCGATCAGCTGGATCTGGCGGTCGAGCTGTTCACCGACGCCGCGAACTACGCCGAGGACGACAGCACCGACGCCACGCTGGCCGGCTCCACCGAGCTGGGCTGGTTCGTCAACTACGTGCTCGAACCGGATCCGACACGGCTCGCGCCCAGCGCGCCGTTCACCGCGGAGGCAGAGGCGTGGCGGGCTCTCGAGCGGGAGTTCGAGGCCCGGCTGCACAAGCACTGATCGATCGCCGGAGCACCCGGCGCAGTATCGGCGGGGCGACCAGCCGCCCCGGCGGGTCCACCATCGCCGCGACCCGGAAGAATGCGCGGACCACCTCGGCATCCTGCACGGCAGCGGCGTGGACGAGCGGCAGATAGCGGTTGGCCACGCGCACTTTCGCGCCGCGCCGGCCCTGGACCTCCGGCCAGGCTAGGTCACCGCCGGTCGCCATGTCCCAGGGCACGGCGACGACCTTCGCCACGTCCCGGAACCACCGGTGCGGGTCCGGTTCCCGGCCGCGGGCAAGGTGTTCGGCGAGGAGCACGGCTTCGAACGCCGCGACGCTCATGCCCTGCGCGTAGATCGGGTCGAAGCTGCACACCGCGTCGCCGATCACCAGCAGCCCCTGCGGCAGGCGCCCGCCCCCGTCC
>NZ_AJFC01000227.1:0-4378 GCF_000256505.1 Rhodococcus sp. P14
CGGCTCGCCGGAAAGTGGTACGACCGGGGTGCGTCGAGCGGCTCGGCGTCCCGGATCGCGTCGTACACGTCCGGCCACGGCAAGGACCGCACGAAGTCCACCCAGCCCTCCGGTGAGGCCGGGGGCCGGTGACCGAGCATGCCGACCGCCGTCACGAGACAGCGACCGTTCTCGATCGTCTGGAGGGCGGCGCCGCGCGGGTCCGGCGGGGACGGCGCGAGCAGAATACCCAGGTCGCCGCCCATGCGTGCCGGATCGGCAGGGTAGGTACGGGTGACGTACGTGAGATCGACGCGGACCTCCTCCCGCTCGGGTGGGGGGTATCCGAGCTGCTCGAGCCACGCCGGGGTTCGCGAACCACGCCCGGTGGCGTCGACGACGAGATCGGCGTCGAGCACTTCCTCGACGCTGCCGTCCGCCCGGCGGAGCACGCGCACGCCGGTGACCCGTCGACCGTCACCGCTCACCATCGCCCCCAGCGCGTCGCACCGGTCGACGATCCGCACTCCGGGCAGTGCGGCGACGCGGGACCGGATCCGATGTTCGAGATTCGGCCGGCTCGCGCTCACCGCCGTCAGGCCGCTCTCCGTCTGCCGGAGGCGGTGGCCGCCGAGATACCAGCGCACGTCGCCGCACTGGTCCACCAGCGGCGCCCCGTCTGCGACGAGCTCCGCGGTGAGGCCGGGCAGCAGATTCTCGATGGCGCGCATCCCGCCGGCCACCAGCACATGGATGTGCCGTCCCTGCGGTACACAGCGCCGCGCCGCGGCACCGTCCGGCAGCCGGTCGTGATCGATCACCACCACATCCGAGTACGCATCCGACAACACCCGTGCGGCAAGCAAACCGGCCGTTCCCGCTCCGAGCACCACGGCACGATCACCGATTCGTGTCACCATTTCCGGCACCTCCTCGTTCGAGTGCGAGAAGCATGCGGCCGGATTGTGCTCGGTCACCAGTCCGTTCGGTGCTCGGTCGTGCTCACTGCCGGCGGCCGTACACCTCCTGGTCCCACAGCCACGACACGATCCGCTCCACACCTGCGGTCAGATGCCTGCGATAGGTGCTGAACGGCAGTCCGAGCGCCGCTGCGGCCGATTCCTGGGTTGCGGCCGGTCGCAGGTACGTCCGATCCACGGCCCGCAGCAGTTTGTCGTCGCGGGGGTGGTCGGCCAGGGTGGCGACCGCGTCGCGGAGCACCTCCTCGAGCAGCGCGACGTCGGGTTCCCCGGAGCCGGTCCGGTCGTGGAGCACTCGAGTTCGCAGCAGCGGATTGCGGGCGAGGAGATCGTGCCGCCGCAGGTCGTGCAGGCCCTGCTTGACCGACTGCGCGAACTCGGGTTGGGAGAGGACGAGCAGCACGGGTGCGCCGGGCGCGGACGGGGACGGACCGCGGGCCAGCGCCCGGTCCGTCACCCGCTCGAGCCAGGCGTCGACCGGGACGCGCCGGAAATCGTGGGCGAACAGACCGAACCGGCGGCCACCGACGACGAAATCGCCGCCGGCGACGCGCGGCAGATCGGCCACGGCGAAGTAGTCGTCCCACCGGTCCGGCTCGGCCAGGGCGAGCACGTCGTAGGCAAGGCCCCGGGTGGTGAGGCATCGCTGGATCGTGAGAATCGGGACTGCGTTGAGCGTCGGCGAGGGGTCCTGGTACTCCTCCCGGTCCACGACGAACCGGGTCTGGGTGACGACCTCGCCCTCGCGCACCGGCGTACATCGCTGTGCGACCCGCCATCCCGCCGCGGCACCCGGGTCGCGGACCCGATCCGCCTCGGCGGCGCGGGTGAGATCCAGCAGCCCGATCACGCCGCGGACGGTCCCGTCCAGGTACCGGAGCACGAAGAAGCCGTCGGGTTGCCGTGCGAGCCACCACTGTGCGTGCCGGGCGGACTCCTCTCCCTCCGCGGTCCCGATCAGCTCGACGACCGCCGCGCGGTCGGCAGCGGTGGCGGGCTCGGGATAGTGTCGGCCCCAGCTCTCCCACTGCACGGGCGACAGCACGCCGGCGAGGTTGCGGAACACGAACTCGAGATCGAAGATCGCCTGCTGTTGCCGCCGGCCGGTCGTCGAGTCGAGCGCCCGATGGATGTGCCGCCACACGAGGCGGAAGACGTCGGCATAGCTGTCGGCGTCCCGCCACCACAGGTCGGCGTCGATGACGTCGCGGGCCAGGTCGTGAGGATGGAGCCCGTCGGCGCCGGTCTCGACGAAGGACAGGCTCCGAAGCCACCGGAACGCGTCGTGCGCACAGTCGTCGTCCGCGCCGAGCGCGTCCCGCAGGAGCGATTCCGTGGTCACGCGGGCGAGTGCGCACACCTCCAGTGCCCGCCGGTGGACCGTGCCGGGTTCCTCGTCGACGAACCGGCGCAGCAGAGTTCCCACCAGGTCGGGGGTCAGCGGATCGGCGTCGGCGCTGCCGCCGCGGAGCACCGCGTCGGCGAGCAGCGACAGCGCCAGGGGGTGGCCGTGGGTCACGCGGCAGAGACGCTCGTGCAGGTCGTCCCGGACCCCGGCGGCGCGCAGGTATTCGACGCTCTCCCGGGGAGCGAGGTTGCGCAGCGACACCACCCGCAGCAGCTCGCCCCAGGCGAGATCCGAGCGCCACTGCGGCGACGGTGGATCCCGCCCCGCGATCACGGTCACCGCGTCGTCCGGGAACCGCGGCAGCAGATTCCGGCGGATCCAGCCGTCGATCGGTGCGAGTGCCTCGTACGTGTCGATCACCGTCACGAGGCGTTGCCCGGACGCGGTGGCGATTCGGTCCGCGCCCACGTCGAGGTGCTTCTCCAACGCGGCGAGGACGGCGGCCGGATGGGGGACGAGGTCCCGCCCGTCGAGACGCACGAGAGCCGACCCGGCCCCCGCGGCGAGATCGGCGACCTCGTCGAGCAGGCTGGTCTTGCCGATCCCTCCGGGTCCGTACAGGTACAGCACCGAGAACGGGGACCGGGGTGCGTCGAGGGCGGCACGTACCAGCTCGAGTTCGGCCGCACGCCCGACGAACCGGCGGCGTCGGCGCGCGGCGAGCACGTCGCCGAGAGTTGCCGAGGGCGGGACGCGGTCCCTCATACCCCCGACCCTACGAGGTGGCGGCCGCCGGCGGTACCGTCAGCCGATCAGGACGGCGTAGCCGGGCTTGATCACGTCGTCGATGATCTCGAGCCGCTGATCGAACGGCAGGAACGCGGACTTCATCGCGTTGATCGTGAACCGCTCGAGGTCGGACCAGCCGTACCCGAACGTCTCGACCAGCCGCATCATCTCCTTGCTCATCGTCGTGTCGCTCATCAGCCGGTTGTCGGTGTTGACGGTGACGCGGAACCGCAGGCGTGCCAGCAGGTCGAACGGATGCTGTTCCAGGGTGTCGACGGCGCCGGTCTGCACGTTCGAACTCGGGCACAGCTCGAGCGGAATCCGCTTGTCGCGCACGTAGTTCGCCAGCAGACCGAGAGTGGCGGTGCCGTCCTCGGCGACGGTGATGTCGTCGACGATGCGCACACCGTGACCGAGGCGGTCGGTGCCGCAGAACGCGATGGCCTCGTGGATGGACGGCAGTCCGAATGCTTCCCCCGCGTGGATCGTGAAGTGCGCGCTGGCGGCGCGCATGTACTCGAAGGCATCGAGATGCCGGCTCGGTGGGTAGCCGGCCTCGGCACCGGCGATGTCGAACCCGACGACGCCGCGGTCGCGGAACCGCACCGCGAGTTCGGCGATCTCACGGGACCGGGCGGCGTGCCGCATCGCGGTGAGCAGCAGCCGCACCCGGATGGGCTGGGCACCGGAGGCCTCCACCGCGGACTCCCCCGATCGGAAGCCCTCGAGCACGTGCTCGACCACGGAGTCCAGGTCGAGTCCCCGCTCGAGATGCTGTTCGGGGGCGAAGCGGACCTCGGCGTAGACGACGCCGTCGGCGGCGAGGTCGAGCACGCATTCGCGGGCGACCCGCTCGAGGCCGTCCGGGGTCTGCATGACGGCCACCGTGTGCGCGAACGTTTCGAGGTAACGCTCGAGCGAGCCGCTGTCGGCCGAGTCCCGGAACCAGCGCGCCAGTTCGGGTTCCGTGCCGGCCGGCAGCCGGTAGCCGCAGGCCTCGGCCAGTTCGAGCACGGTTCCCGGCCGCAGACCGCCGTCCAGGTGGTCGTGCAGAAGTACTTTCGGCGCGGTCCGCAGCGCGGGTTCGGTCAGTGTCGTCGCCGGCTCCGTCATGCCCCGACGGTAGTCGGCTAGGCGGTGATCCGCTCGACGACGAGCGGTCGTGTCGCCGGCGCGGAATCGGCGATGTGCACGCCCTCGCCGAGGGTCGCCATCGCGGCGGGGAACTTCACCGGGGTGTCGGTGTGCAGGGTGGCGATCGTGTCCCCGGCGCGGACCCGGT
>NZ_AJFC01000228.1:0-12956 GCF_000256505.1 Rhodococcus sp. P14
GACTTCACCGGGGGGTCGGTGTGCAGGGGGGCGATCGTGTCCCCGGCGCGGACCCGGTCCCCCGGCTTCGCGTGCAGCTCGATCCCCGCCGCAGCCTGCACGGGTTCGCCCTGCCGTTCCCGGCCGGCGCCGAGTCGCCATGCGGCCACGCCCACCGCCATCGCGTCGAGTTCGGCCAGCACGCCGTCGCCGGGTGCGCGCAGTTCCTCGGTGTACCGGGCCGCGGGCAGCGGCGCGTCGGGGTCACCGCCCTGCGCGGCGATCATCGCGCGCCACCGGTCCATGGCGGTGCCGTCGCGCAGCCGGTCTGCGGGGTCGACGTCGTCGCGACCGACGGCGGCGAGCATCTCGCGGGCGAGGGCGAGGGTCAGCTCGACCACGTCCGACGGGCCGCCGCCGGCGAGCACCTCGACGGCCTCGCGCACCTCGAGGGCATTGCCGGCGGTGCGCCCGAGCGGGACGTCCATCCGGGTGAGGAGCGCGGTGGTGTGCAGCCCCTCGTCCTCGCCCAGCTCGACCATGGTGCGGGCGAGCTCGCGGGCGTCGCCCAGGTTCTTCATGAACGCCCCGGAGCCGACCTTGACGTCGAGGACGAGGGCGCCGGTGCCTTCGGCGATCTTCTTGCTCATGATCGAGCTGGCGATCAGGGGGATGGACTCGACCGTGCCTGTGACGTCGCGCAGGGCGTAGAGGCGGCGGTCGGCCGGGGCGAGATCGGCGCCGGCCGCGCAGACGACTGCACCCACCGCCGGGTCGGCGAGGATTTCGGCGATCTCGGCGGTGCTCAGTTCCGCCCGCCAGCCGGGAATCGCCTCGAGCTTGTCGAGGGTGCCGCCGGTGTGGCCGAGTCCGCGGCCGGAGAGCTGGGGTACTGCGACGCCGCAGGCAGCGACGAGCGGAGCCAGCGGAAGGGTGATCTTGTCGCCTACGCCGCCGGTGGAGTGCTTGTCGACGGTGGGCAGGCCCAGTCCGGTGAAGTCGAGACGCCGGCCCGAGTCGATCATGGCGGTGGTCCAGCGGGCGGTCTCGGCGCGCGTCATGCCCCGGAAGTAGACCGCCATCGCGAGGGCCGCCATCTGCTCGTCGGCGACGACACCACGGGTGAACGCCTCGATGATCCAGTCGATCTCGGCGCCGCCGAGTTCCTTGCCGTCCCGTTTGCGGGTGATGATCGACAGGGCGTCAGGCACGATCGGTCCCTCCCGCCTCGCGCACCGCGTCCAGGTCACCGGGCCCGAACGCGTCCGGCAGCAGTTCGGAGAGGGGCCGCGGACCGCGACGCGTGTCGACCTCGAGTTCGGGACCGCCGTGTTCGGCGAGGATCTGCCGGCAGCGCCCGCACGGGCTCAGGACGGCCCCACGCGCGTCGCAGACGGCGACGGCGCGCAACCGCCCGCCACCACCGGAGATCAAGTTACCGACCAGTACACATTCGGCACACAGGCCCACTCCGTGTGAGACATTTTCCACATTGCATCCGACGACGATCCGTCCGTCGTCCACGAGCGCCGCAGCCCCCACCGGGAAACGGGAGTAGGGTGCGTACGCGCGGCCCATCACCTCATGTGCTTTGGCGCGCAAGGTTTTCCAGTCTACGTCCGGCATGGTTGCCCATCCTGTCACGGTGGCCGATTCCACGGTCCACCGCCCCGTCCGGGCCAGATCACAGTTGGAAAGGCATACCTAACTTGTTATTTGGCGGCCGTACGAACCGCCACGCGAATTAGTTCCCGACTTTCGGATAGGACTAAAGTCGGTCGAAGTCGGTTCAGGTTCACGTCGAGCCCGTGCTGCGGAATCCCCCAGAGGCTGGAGAGGCTCGACGCGTCCACCATTGACGTTGGAGGCACAGCACTCGATGAGCAGCACGACTGAAGCCGCTCCCGCACCGGGGCGCACACGGTCGCTTTACCGGGGAGACCCGGGCATGTGGTCCTGGGTTCTGCACCGGATCACAGGCGTGGCGACATTCTTCTTCCTTTTCGTCCACGTCCTGGACACGGCACTCGTCCGGGTGAATCCCGAGACCTACGACAGTGTCATCGAGACCTACAAGAATCCCGTCGTCGGTCTCATGGAGCTCGGGTTGGTGGCGATGGTGCTCTACCACGCCCTCAACGGCCTGCGCGTGATGCTCGTGGACTTCTGGTCCAAGGGCCCGCAGTACCAGCGGGTGATGCTCTGGACGGTCCTGGCGATCTGGTTCGTGGTGATGATCCCGGCCGCCGGTCGCATCTTCTACAACATGTTTGCGGGGCACTGAGATGACTGAAGCCAAGACTCTCGGCACGGCGTACGACCGCCCGGCCAGCCTCGACAATCCGCGCTCCCCGCGCCGCGCCGCGAAGAACAACTTCGAGCTCTACGCCTGGTTGTTCATGCGCCTGTCCGGTCTCGCCCTGATCATCCTGGTGCTCGGCCACCTGTTCATCATGCTGATGCTGGACGAGGGCGTGCACCGCATCAACTTCGCATTCGTCGCCGGACGCTGGTCCAGCCCGTTCTGGCAGTTCTGGGACCTGTCGATGCTCTGGCTCGCGCAGCTCCACGGCGGCAACGGCCTGCGCACCGTCATCGCGGACTACTCCCGCAAGGACTCGACCCGATTCTGGCTCAACACGATCCTGGTCGTGTCGATGATCCTGATCATGGGCCTGGGCACCTATGTGATCTTCACCTTCGACCCCAACATCGTTGCGAGCTAGGGGAGCTACGACTTCATGCAGGAACATCGTTATGACGTGGTCATCGTCGGTGCCGGCGGCGCCGGCATGCGTGCGGCCATCGAGGCCGGTCCCCGCGCCCGCACCGCAGTTCTGACCAAGCTCTACCCGACCCGCAGCCACACCGGCGCCGCGCAGGGCGGCATGTGCGCCGCCCTCGCGAACGTCGAGGAGGACAACTGGGAGTGGCACACCTTCGACACCGTCAAGGGTGGCGACTACCTCGTCGACCAGGACGCTGCGGAGATCATGGCCAAGGAGGCCATCGACGCGGTGCTCGACCTCGAGAAGATGGGTCTGCCGTTCAACCGCACCCCCGAGGGCAAGATCGACCAGCGCCGGTTCGGTGGCCACACCCGTGACCACGGCAAGGCCCCGGTACGGCGCGCCTGCTACGCGGCCGACCGCACCGGTCACATGATCCTGCAGACGCTCTACCAGAACTGCGTCAAGCACGACGTGGAGTTCTTCAACGAGTTCTACGCCCTCGACATCTCGCTGACGCAGACCCCCGAGGGTCCCGTCGCCACCGGCGTCATCGCCTACGAGCTCGCCACCGGCGAGATCCACATCTTCCACGCGAAGTCGATCGTGTTCGCCACCGGCGGCTCGGGCCGGATGTACAAGACGACGTCCAACGCGCACACCCTCACCGGTGACGGCATGGGCATCATCTTCCGCAAGGGCCTGCCGCTCGAGGACATGGAGTTCCACCAGTTCCACCCGACGGGACTCGCGGGCCTGGGCATCCTGATCTCCGAGGCCGTGCGCGGCGAGGGCGGCATCCTCCGCAACGCCGACGGCGAGCGCTTCATGGAGCGCTACGCCCCCACCATCAAGGACCTCGCGCCCCGCGACATCGTCGCCCGCTCGATGGTGCTCGAGGTGCTCGAGGGCCGCGGCGCCGGCCCGAACAAGGACTACGTCTACATCGACGTGACGCACCTCGGTGAGGACGTCCTCGAGGAGAAGCTCCCGGACATCACCGAGTTCGCCCGCACCTACCTCGGCGTCGACCCCGTCACCGAGCTCGTGCCGGTGTACCCGACCTGCCACTACGTGATGGGCGGCATCCCCACCAAGATCAACGGTGAGGTGCTGCGCAACAACGAGGACGAGGTCCCGGGCCTGTACGCCGCGGGCGAGTGCGCCTGCGTCTCCGTCCACGGCGCCAACCGTCTCGGCACCAACTCGCTGCTCGACATCAACGTGTTCGGCCGTCGCGCCGGCATCGCCGCGGCCGAGTACGCCAACACCCACGACCACGTGGACCTGCCGGAGGACCCGGCCCGCAACGTCGTGGAGTGGCTCGAGCGGATCCTGGGCGCGGGCGGCAAGGAGCGCGTGGCGGACATCCGCAGCGAGCTGCAGCAGTCCATGGACAACAACGCCTCGGTGTTCCGCACCGAGGAGACGCTCACCAAGGCGCTCGAGGACATCCACGCGCTGAAGGAGCGGTACAAGAACATCACCGTCCAGGACAAGGGCAAGCGCTACAACAGCGACCTGCTCGAGGCCGTCGAGCTGGGCTTCCTGCTCGAGATGGCCGAGGTCACCGTCGCCGGTGCGCTCAACCGGAAGGAATCGCGCGGCGGTCACGCCCGCGAGGACTTCCCGAAGCGCGACGACGAGAAGTTCCTCAAGCACACCATGGCCTACAAGGAGGGGACGGAGCTGATCTCCCCCATCCGCCTGGACTACAAGCCGGTGGTGCAGACCCGCTACGAGCCGATGGAGCGGAAGTACTGATGACAACCCTCGAGAAGAACGAAGCCGACGTCTCGAACCTGCCACCCGTGCCCGAGGGCGCCACGATGGTCACCCTCAAGATCGCGCGGTTCAACCCCGAGGACGGCAAGGGTCAGCACTGGGACAGCTTCCAGGTTCCGGCGCTGCCGTCGGACCGCATGCTCAACCTGCTGCTCTACGTGAAGGGCTACCTCGACGGCACCCTCACGTTCCGCCGCAGCTGCGCGCACGGGGTGTGCGGCTCGGACGCCATGCGGATCAACGGCGTCAACCGCCTGGCCTGCAAGATCCTGATGAAGGACATGCTGCCCAAGGACGGCAAGCCGGTGACCATCACCGTCGAGCCGATCCGCGGCCTGCCGGTCGAGAAGGACCTCGTCGTCGACATGGAGCCCTTCTTCGACGCGTTCCGCGCCGTGAAGCCGTTCCTCATCGCCACGGGCAACGAGCCCACCCGCGAGCGGATCCAGTCGCAGGCCGACCGTGCCCGGTTCGACGACACCACCAAGTGCATCCTGTGCGCGTGCTGCACCACCTCGTGCCCGGTGTACTGGAACGACGGCAGCTACTTCGGTCCCGCCGCCATCGTCAACGCGCACCGGTTCATCTTCGACAGCCGTGACGAGGGCGCCGCCGAGCGTCTCGACATCCTCAACGACGTCGAGGGCGTGTGGCGCTGCCGCACCACCTTCAACTGCACCGACGCGTGCCCGCGCGGCATCCAGGTGACGAAGGCGATCCAGGAGGTCAAGCGCGCGCTGCTGTTCGCTCGCTGATCCCCGTACCCGACGAAGGCTCCGCACTCGATCCGAGTGCGGAGCCTTCGTCGTCGTGTCAGCCCGGGACGACCACCCCGCGGCCGCGGATGCTGCCCTCGCGTAGCCGCCGGTAGGCCGTGGGTCCCTCGTCGAGGGTGAACGTCTCGGTGTGGATGTCGAGCCGGCCGGCACGGGCCAGGTCCACGACGTCCATCAGCTCGGACCGCGTGCCCCAGTACGGCGTCACGACGGACGCGCCGAACGGGATCATGAAGAAGCCGACCTTGGCGTGGGCGCCGGCATGGATGCCGACCACCGAGATGTGCCCGTCGATCGCGACCACCTGCTGCGCCGTGTCGATCGTCGACTGGGCGCCGACGAAGTCGAACACCGCCGTCGCGCCCTCACCGCCGGTCAGCTCCCGGATCGCGTCCGCCGCCCCGGCGCCCGACTTCACCGCCGCGTCGGCGCCGACCTCGCGGGCGAGCGCGAGTCGGTCGTCGTCGAGATCGACGGCGATCACGCGGGCCGCGCTGACGGCGCGCAGGATCTGGATGCCGACGTGCCCGAGTCCGCCGACCCCGATGACGACCGCGGTCGAGCCGGGTCCCAGCAGGGGCAGGACCCGCGAGATCGCGTGGTACGGCGTCAGGCCCGCGTCGGTGAGCGGAACCGCCGCGACGGGGTCGAGGTCCCCGATCGGGACGAGGTGGCGCGCCGAGTCGACGATCATGTACTCGGCCATCGACCCGGGCGAGCCGAGACCGGGCGGGGTGATGCCCAGCTCGGCGGCGCGGGTGCAGTAGTTCTCCCGGCCGCGCGCGCACGCGTGGCACGCACCGCACCCCCACGGCCCGTACACGGCGACGGCGTCCCCCGTCTCGAATCCGGTGACGCCGGCGCCGAGTTCGGCGACGGTGCCGACGCCCTCGTGGCCGAGGGTGAGGGGAAGACCGTAGATGTACTGCTCTGCCGGCATGTCCATCACGAAGATGTCCGAGTGGCACAAGCCGGCCGCGGTGACCTTCAGCAGGATCTCACCCGGCCCGGGCGCCGGGGTGGGGACGTCGACGACGACCGGCTCGGAGCCGATCTCGGTGTACTGGAGGGCTTTCATGCGCCCGACTCTACGGCCGGGAAGGTGCGCCCGCCCGGCACTGGAGCGAATCTTCCGCTGCACGACGCCGGCCGTTCCGGCTCCGGACGTCAGGCGGTTCGGACGAGCATCTTGCCGACGTTGCGCCCGCGCATGAGGTCGAGGAAGGCATCGACCGAGTTGCCGATGCCGTCGACGATCGTCTCGTCGAACACCACGTCGCCGGCCGCGAGCCACGGCCCCATCTTCGCCGCGAACTCGGGGAAGACGTGGGTGTAGTGGCCGAGGGTGAAGCCCTGCAGGGTCAGGCCGCGGGTGATGATGTTGGCCATGTTGTCCGGGCCCGCCGTGCGTTCGGTGTTGTTGTACAAGGCGATCGCGCCGCACAGGGCGGCCCGGCCGCCGTCGCGCAGGACGTCGAGGGCCGCCTCGAGATGGTCGCCCCCGACATTGTCGAAGTACACGTCGATCCCGTCGGGCGCGGCCCGGCGCAGCTGACGCCGCACGGGCGCCGACTTGTAGTCGAACGCGTCGTCGTAGCCGTAGCGCTCGGTGAGCATCGCGACCTTGCTCTCGGAGCCGGCGGAGCCGAGCACCCGGCTCGCTCCCTCGAGCCGGGCGATCTGTCCGGCGGCGGTGCCCACCGCCCCGGCGGCCCCGGAGACGAAGACGGTGTCCCCCGGCTGCATGCGGGCGATGTGCATCAGACCGACGTAGGCGGTCAGTCCCGTCAGCCCGAGGATGCCGAGGTAGGCGGAGTTCGGGACCCCCGGCAGCTCGTCGACCACGCGGAAGGCGGCGGCGTCGCCCTGCGCGACGTCGCGCCAGCCCAGATCGTGCAGTACGACCGAGTCGACGGGGTGGGCCGGCGACGTCGACTCCACGACGCGGCCGACGGCGCCGCCGGTCATGGTCTCCCCCAGGGCGAACGGCGGGATGTAGGACTTCACGTCGTTCATCCGTCCCCGCATGTAGGGGTCCACCGAGACGAACTCGTTGACGACGCGGACCTGGTTCGGGCCGAGGTCGGGCAGGTCGGCCGTCACGGTGCGGAAGTCGTCGTGCGACGGCCAGCCGACGGGGCGCCGGACCAGCTGGATCTGGGTGCTAGAGGTCACCGGGTGTGAACCTTCCTCACGTATCGAGCCGCCGGGACAGTCCCGGCGGCTCCGGAGTATTGAACTGACCTTTCCAATATATACTGGACCGGTCATTGCACAACGGGGATCGGAAGGACGCATGGGACGGCCACCGGGGTTCGACGCCACCGATGTCGTGGAAAGAGCACGGGATTTGTTCTGGGACAAGGGTTTCGAAGCCACGTCCGTCCCCGAGCTCGAGCGGGCGACCGGCCTGAACAGGTCGAGTCTCTACAACGCCTTCAGCAGCAAGCGCGGGTTGTTCGACGCCGCCGTGCGGGACTACCTCGACCGCGTCGTGCGTCCCCGGCTGCGCGTCCTCACCGACGAACCCGTCGCCGCCGATGCGGCGGCACGCTACTTCCGGGCGCTGGCCCGCACCGTCGCGGCCCTGCCGGACGACTCGCCGCGCCGCGGCTGCCTGCTGCTCAACAGCGCCGCGGGCCTCGCCGCGCACGACGAGGCGCAACGCGCGGTCGTCGCCGCCTACCGCACCGAGCTGGCGACCGCGTTCGCCCACGCGCTGCGCGCCCTCGATCCCGCCGCCGACGGCGAGACGCTGGCCCACCGGGTGCGGGTGCTGGCGTCGCTGTCGCTGAGCACGCTGCTGCTCGCCCGCGTCGACCGGGACGAGGCGGTCGCTACCGCCGAAACCGCGCTCGCACAGCTCGACGAATGGCGCGCGAGCGCTCGCTGAGCAGGGCCCCGCCGACCGCACCGGCACCGACGAGCGCCAGACCGCCGCGCAGGCCGGGACCCTCGTGCACCTCCACCCGCGGCGTGATCCGAGCCAGCTCCGGGGGCGGCACGTGGGCCAGGACCAGATTCTCCTTGGACGACGCCGCCCACGCCGTGGCGAACAGCAGCATCCGGGCGGTCAGGTTCGCGAACACCAGCACGCCGAGGATCGGGCCGAACGCTACCCCGGCGGGACCGCTGGTGACCCGGGAGAGGTAGATCGAGCCGACCTGCTTGAACACCTCGAACGCCACGGCGGCGAGCAGGCCGGCCCGCATCGCGCTGCGGAAGGTGACGGGCTCCCGGGGCAGCCGGGCGATCACCCAGGTGAACAGCAACCACGTCGCGCACACGGCGAGGGCGATCGTCGTCACCGTGAGCGCCACCCCGATGCCGGGCACGTTCTCGAGCCGCAGCACCCCGACGAAGAGGTCCATGACGGGTCCGCTGCTCGCGGCCGACAGGGCCAGCGACGCCACGATGGCGAGTCCCAGGCCGAGGAGGGTCAGGGCGTCGTTGACCTTGGTGCGCACGAACCCGTCCTTGACATGCGGGTGGTCCCACATCGCCGTGAGCGCGTCCCGCAGGTTGGTGATCCAGCCGATCCCCGCGTACGCGGCGGTGAGCAGGCCCACGGTTCCCACGGCGCTGCGGGAGGCGATCGCAGAGTCCACCAGGCCCTGCACCGTCGCGCCGAGCTCGCCGGGGATGTTCTGGGCGATCGCGGTCTGCAGCTGCTCGAGGGTCTCGGGCCGGCCCGCGAGCACGAAACCGGCCACCGAGAACGACAGCATCAGGATGGGAATCAGGGACAGCACACTGAAGTACGTGATCCCCGCGGCGTAGTAGTCGCCCTTCTGCTCCTGGTACCGCAGGCCGGCCCGTACCAGGTGGTCGAGCGACGGATGCGCCGCTCGTTGCCGCTCGAGAAACCCCGGTTTCGACGGTTCGGTGGAATCGTCGGCCATCGGTGGGCAGCTCCTTCCGCGTTCCGCCGCCCCGGGCTGTGTGCGGGGCACGCCCCGGCTACTTGCGGGGCAGGAATCCCACCCTGTCATAGACCTGCCCGAGTGTCCGGGAAGCCACCTCGCGGGCCTGATCGGCACCGGTCGACAGGATGCGCAGCAGCTCCGCCTCGTCGGCGAGGTACTCGTCGACCTTCGCCTGCAGCGGCACGACGAACTCGGTGAGCACCTCCGCGGTGTCGGCTTTGAGATCGCCGTACCCCTTGCCCGCGTAGCCGGCGACGAGTTCGTCGACCGGCCGGCCGGACAGCGCGGCCTGAATGGTGAGCAGGTTGCTCACGCCGGGCTTGTTCTCGGGGTCGAAGCGGATCTCGCGCTCGTTGTCCGTCACCGCCGACTTGATCTTCTTGGCCGACACCTTCGGATCGTCGAGCAGGTTGATCAGGCCGGCCGGGGTGGCCGCGGACTTGCTCATCTTCGCCGTGGGGTTCTGCAGGTCGTAGATCTTGGCGGTGCCCTTGATGATCTGCGGCTCGGGAACGACGAACGTCTTGCCGAACCGGGTGTTGAACCGCTGCGCGAGGTCACGGGTCAGCTCGAGGTGCTGACGCTGATCCTCCCCCACCGGCACGCGCTGCGGCCGGTACAGCAGGATGTCGGACGCCATCAGCACGGGGTAGGTGAACAGACCGACGCTGGCGTGCTCGGTGCCCTCCTTGGCGGACTTGTCCTTGAACTGCGTCATCCGGCTCGCCTCACCGAAGCCGGTGATGCAGCTCAGCACCCACGCCAGCTCGGCGTGCTCGGGTACCTGGCTCTGGACGAACAGCACCGACCGGTCCGGATCGATGCCGACGGCGAGCAGCTGAGCGGCCGCGCGCAGAGTGCGCCGTCGCAGCCCCTTCGGATCCTGCGGCACGGTGATCGCGTGCAGATCGGGGATGAAGTAGTAGGCGTCGAATTCGTCCTGCAACGGAACCCACTGCTGCAGCGCGCCGAGGAAGTTCCCGAGATGGAACGAATCGGAGGTCGGCTGGATACCCGACAGCACCCGCGGCCGGGCGGTCGGCGTGGTGGTGTTCTGTTCTGCAGTGCTCGCCATGGTTGTCGATACTTTCACGTGCGTGGAGAGCCGCTCCCGGGAGGTCGGCTCCGATCGCGGGGTCCGCCCGGGTCAGCGGAACTGCACGGTGACCGGGGCGTGGTCCGACCAGCGCTCGGCATAGGTGGCGGCCCGCTCGACGCGGGCCTCCTTCGCCCGGGCGGCCAGCCCGGCCGTTGCGAGGTGGTAGTCGATCCGCCAGCCGGCGTCGGTGTCGAACGCCTTCCCGCGGTAGGACCACCACGAATACGGGCCGTCGACGTCCGGGTGCAGGGCGCGCACCACGTCGACCCAGCGGCCGTCGGCGAGGAGGGCATCGAGCCAGGCGCGCTCGCCGGGCAGGAACCCGGACTTCTTCACGTTGCCCTTCCAGTTCTTGATGTCACGCTCGGTGTGGGCGATGTTCCAGTCCCCGCACACCACCATGTGCCGGGCCGCGGCCTCGGCCTCGGCGGCGCGGTGGTTCAGGTGCGCCGCGAACGACGCCATGAACCGCTCCTTCTCCTCCTGCTTCGGGGTGCCGGCCTCCCCGGTGGGGAGGTACAGACTGCCGACGGTCAGATCGCCGAAGTCCGCCTCGACGTACCGTCCGGAGGCGGCGAACTCGTCCTCGTCGAACCCGACGCGCGAGGAGTCGGCGGGGCGCCGGGACAGGATCGCCACCCCGGCACGGCCCTTGGCCTCCGATTCGGCCGACACGACGTACCACCCGGCATCGAGGGCCGGCGCGATCGCCGCGTGGAACTGCTGCTCGGTGGCGCGCACCTCCTGCAGGCACACGATGTCGGCGGGCTCGGTGGCCAGCCAGGCGAGCAGGCCCTTGCCGGCGGCGGCACGGACACCGTTGACGTTGACGGTGGAGACGACATGAGGCACGCCGGTCACCGTAGCGGACGGTCCCGACCCGGAACGACGACGGGACGCCCCCGGCAGGGGCGTCCCGTCGTGTGCGGTCCGTGCGTCAGGCGCGGGCCTTCTGGAGGTTCTCGTCGAGCGCGGCGAGGAACTCCTCGGTGGTCAGCCAAGCCTGCTCGGGCCCGATGAGCAGGGCGAGGTCCTTGGTCATCTGGCCGGCCTCGACGGTCTTGATGACGACGTCCTCGAGCTGCTGGGCGAACTCGATCACCTCGGGGGTGTTGTCGAGCTTGCCGCGGTGCTCGAGACCACGGGTCCAGGCGAAGATCGACGCGATCGGGTTCGTCGACGTCGGCTTGCCGGCCTGGTGCTGCCGGAAGTGCCGGGTGACGGTTCCGTGCGCGGCCTCGGCCTCGACGGTCCTGCCGTCCGGGGTCATGAGCACGGAGGTCATCAGGCCCAGCGAACCGTAGCCCTGCGCGACGGTGTCCGACTGGACGTCGCCGTCGTAGTTCTTGCAGGCCCAGACGTAGCCGCCCTCCCACTTGAGCGAGGAAGCGACCATGTCGTCGATGAGACGGTGCTCGTAGGTGAGTCCGGCGGCGTCGAACTCCGCCTTGAACTCCTCCTCGTAGATCCGCTGGAACTCGTCCTTGAACATGCCGTCGTAGGCCTTGAGGATCGTGTTCTTGGTCGAGAGGTAGACCGGGTAGTTCTGCTGCAGGCCGTAGGACAGCGAGGCCCGCGCAAAGTCCTGGATGGACTTCTTGTAGTTGTACATCCCCATGACTACGCCGCCGTCCTCGGGAATCCGGCACACCTCGTGCTGGATCGGCTCGGAGCCGTCCTCCGGCGTGAAGGTGATGGTGACGGTGCCCGGGCGGTCGACCTTGAAGTCGGTGGCGCGGTACTGGTCGCCGAAGGCGTGACGGCCGACGATGACCGGCTTGGTCCAGCCCGGCACCAGGCGCGGCACGTTCGAGATGATGATCGGGGCACGGAAGATGGTGCCGCCCAGGATGTTACGGATCGTGCCGTTGGGCGAGCGCCACATCTTCTTCAGGCCGAACTCCTCGACCCGGGCCTCGTCGGGAGTGATGGTCGCGCACTTGACGCCGACGCCGTGCTTCTTGATGGCGTTGGCCGCATCGACGGTGACCTGGTCGTCGGTCGCATCGCGGTGCTCGATGCCGAGGTCGTAGTACTCGAGATTCACATCCAGGTAGGGATGGATCAGCTTGTCTTTGATGAACTGCCAGATGATGCGGGTCATCTCGTCGCCGTCGAGTTCGACGACCGTTCCTTCAACCTTGATCTTGGACATGTGCGCTTCGCGTCCTCCTAGGAAGTGTCCCTGGTCCCAAGTCGATCCCACTTTGTGGGTGCGATCGTGGTCGGCTCAATGAACCATTTATGGCGTGCTCACACGTGCGGAACACGGTCCAAACAAGACGAGCGTACTGCTATCGCCCCGCTCCGCCAAGCGCACCCCCGGCTACCCGCGGGTAACTTTCACCTGCTCAGGCGCCCTCTCCCGGCAGGTACGGGTCGCCTACCGAAGCGTCCGTCCGAGCCGCTAGACTCGCGCCAGGTCATGAGTACCAGCGTGAAGCCCCGGCTTGCTGGTCGGCAACCCTCCGGCCAGGGTGGGGTGCTCCGGGTGATGACCCGGTCGTCCGGCGACACGCCGCACGACAAGCCGGTCCGATGGAGGTATTCGTCATGAGGGTTGTGATCATGAGCTGTCGTCACTAGCCGCCCCGACCTCCCGACCACGGCCAGTAAGGACATCATGACCGACAGCGAGAACACCCGGCGCGAAGACGGCTGG
>NZ_AJFC01000229.1:0-33275 GCF_000256505.1 Rhodococcus sp. P14
CGACCTCGTCGGGGGGCTTCCGGCATTTCTGCATGTTCCGGCCCGTCCGCTCTTGTCCGCGGTCCGGCACAGGCGAATCATTGACTCCACGGTGGTCGCGATCGCCGGCCGTCGGGTGACGTCGGTGGTGGACGGCGACGGGTCGGCCACGGAAATCGTTTGGGTGCGGGCTCGTCCCGCACGCGGAGGCGATGGAGATGTTCATTCAGGTCTGGCAGGGAAAGGTCCGCGACGAGCAGGGGTTGAAGGACTGCCTGCAGCGGTGGACGGACGAGCTGCGCCCCGGCGCCGTGGGCTATCTGGGCAGCACGTCGGGATTCAGTGACGACGGCACCTTCGTGTCGGTGGCCCGGTTCGAATCGGAAGAGGCGGCCCGCCGGAACAGTGAACGTCCGGAGCAGGGCGAGTGGTGGGCCGAGGCGGAGCAGTGCTTCGACGGCGAGATCGTCGTCCACGACTGCCGCGACGTCGAGGTGTGGATGGAAGGTGGCTCCGACACCGCAGGATTCGTTCAGGTGATGGAGGGGCACAGCCCCGATGTCGGGCGGATGAAGAGCCTGCTCGTGCAGAGCCAGGAACGGGTGCATGAGTTGCGACCCGAGATCATCGGCGGCACGTTCGCCACCTACGGCGACGACGGGTACGTCGAGACCATGTACTTCTCGTCCGAGGACGAGGCGCGTGCCCACGAACGGATGGAGATACCCGACGATCTGCGGCCGCTGCTGGAAGAGGAGGTGCGGCTACAGGGCGATGTGCACTACTACGACCTGCACGCACCCATTCTCACCCCGAGCGGCAGGGGATCCGGGAGAACCGTCGGTAGGAAGTCCGGGCCGTGACGACACGGCCCGGACCAGGATCAGGGTCTCGGCCTGTGGGGCAGGGCCCGGGTGAGTCGCGGCGCCCAGCCGTGGGACGGCCAGCGCTTGAGCCCCAGCCGATCCGGCGTCAGACGGGTGTCGACGAAGAGCTTCTCGAGTTCGGGATCGGCGTCGCCGAGGAAGCGGTAGAGGATCGTGCCGCCGTTGTCCTCGGTGCGGGAGGCCGCTTCCCACCCGGTGGCCCGGTAGGCGCCGCGGACGATGTTGTCGGCGACGACCAGGATGGGCAGGCCGTCGATCCGGCGTGCCGACGCTCCGGCCGGCCACGGACGGTCGGCGAGCCCACGGACCTGCTCGGCGGACGCCGATTTCGCCTCGGTGATCCGGAGCACGACGCACGGCGTGGGCAGCTCGGGTGCGGCCTCCGCGGAGTACTGACGAATCAACTCCTCGACGGGACGGGCCACCCGGTCGGATTCCTCGGTGGCGCCGACGAGATTGGTCAGCACGATCTCGCCGTCGTGCGGTTCGAGCAACCCCAGTACCGAGACGAGGGCCTGCGCGGTGAAGCCGGCGGCGTGATCGGCGTCCACGGCCGGGGCCACCCGGTCGGCCACGACGTAGTGACCTACGGAGTAGCCGGAGTCGTAGACGGCACGGATCCGGCGCACGGCCGCGTCGGTTTCGGGGGTCTGTGCGGGCGCGGCTTCGCCGCCGGCGGCGAGTTTGTGGTCTTCGCCGAGCGCGGTCCAGGTCAGGACGAACAGCCGGTTCCCGCGGCCCTGCCCGACGTGCAGGACGGTATGGTCGCGCGGGTCGACGAGGGCGTACACGTAGGCACCGAGCTGTTCGACGACCGTCGCCGGCAGCGGGTCCGGGGTGGGGGTGCGGTCGTCGACGTCGGTGACGATCTCGCGCAGGACGGCCAGACGCAGCGCCACCGGCACGGTTCCGGCGGAGCCCCCGAACAGTTCGCGGTTGGCTGCATCGACAGAGCCGAAGGTGCGTCCGGTGTGGCGGGCCAGGGCGGCGAGCGCATGCGTGAACTCGGCAAGCCGCCGGCGAGGGTCCGCGGCGGTGTCGGGCAGCTCGTTGCTGGTCAGGAACATCTGGATCTCGGGGGACTCCAGGAGGATCTGGGCGATGTTCTGAGGAACTGTCCACACGGTACGCATGAGGCGACTGTAGGCCAGTCTTTCCCGGGCAGCGGGTTACGTGCTCAAACGCGCCGCACAAGGAGGTCGGTCACCGTGCGGACACCCCGTCGTGGTGTCGCGGACATGTCCCCGTGGTGTGACGGCAGACACGTTCGAAGGGGTCGTGTGCTACACGAAGGGCACGATTCCCGGCACCCCTGCTCCCCGGGAGTGGCTCGTCGCTTAACGTAGACACGTGAGCATCCCAGTCCCCGATGCCGCGCGGTCTGCGGCGAGCCCAGCATCGAACTGGCCCGCGATTCTGACGTGGCGGGCGTACGACGTTCCTCGGATGGAGTCGGTGCGTGTCCAACTGAGCGGCGATCGCATCAAGGCGGCGGGCCGGATCGTGGGCGCGCAGTGCGCGGAGCATCCCGCGTTCAGCGCGTCGTACGACCTCGTGACCGACGAGAACGGTGTCACGCGCCGGTTGTCGGTGCGCACGACCCTGGCCGCCGGTGAGAGGCACATGTCGATCAGCCGGTCCGAGGAGGGCATCTGGATGGTCGACAACGGCACCCAGCACCAGCGGTCGGCGTTCGGCGGTGCACTCGACGTCGACGTCATCCTCAGCCCGTTCTTCAATGCGCTGCCGATCCGCCGCTACGGGCTGCAGTCCGGCGCGGACGAACTCGAGGTGCCGGTCGTCTACGTGAATCTGCTCGATCTCGGCATCGAGGAGGCCACGCTCGTCTACAGCAGCGCAGCCGACGGCATCCACGTCCTGTCCCCGGTGTCCAGTTCGTCGGTGACGGTCGACGGCGATGGGTTCGTCGTGAACTACCCCGGCCTGGCGGGACGGATCTAGGACGGGTCGGTCAGGAGAGGTCGGTGCCCTCCACCGCCATCGCGAGTGCCAGAGCCGTGGACTCGCCGGGATGACTGCCGTGCCCGCCGGTCCCGGAGGTCAGCCCGACCACCTGTACGCCGATGGGGAGATCACCGCCGCCCGGAGCAGGGACGGACACCGCCGGTACGCCGAGCACGCTGAACGGGATGCACATCTGCAGCAGTGGCCCCCGCAGCGCCGCGGGATCGCTGTCGAGCGCGGCCGAGCGCAGCGGGGTCGTGACGGTGATCAGCGCATCCAGCCCGTCGTCGCGCCGTAGCCGGCGCAGGACGTCGCGGCGCAATCGGACGGCCGCCCGCACGGCCCGGACGTAGTCCGTCGCCGGACGGTCCCGCTGAGCCGCGAGCAGCGCCGCGGTGGCCGGCTGGTAGAGGTCCGGGTCGTTCTCGAACCAGCGCTGATGGGTTTCGTACGCCTCCGAGCCGGTGACGACGGGATAGACGCCGAGGAGGTCGTCGGTTTCCGGCAGGGGCACGTCCCGCACCTCGGCACCGAGATCGGTGAGGGTGCGGCAGGCGTCGTCGAGCGCGGACTCGAACGCAGCGGGCACGTCCCAGATGCCGCCGCGCAGCCGTCCGACCCGCAGTCCCGAGACGGGTGTGCGCAGGTGCGCGATTCCGGGCAGCGCGCCCCAGGCCAGGGCCGCGTCGAGGACGTCGCGGGCGAGCAGGCCCACATGATCGAAGGTGGTGGACAGGGGGAAGACCCCGTCGACCGGCAACGCGCCGAACGTGGGCTTGAGGCCGACGACGCCGCACAGCGCCGCCGGGGTGCGCACGCTGCACCCGGTGTCGGTGCCCAGTGCCAGCGGCACGATGCCCTTGGCGACGAGCGCCGCCGACCCCGAGGACGAGCCGCCGGTGATGCGGGTGGGATCGTGCGGGTGCCGGGCCGGCCCGGCCGCGTTGACCAGGCCGCTGGGCCCGTACGCGAACTCGTGCAGGTGGGTCTTGGCGACCACGACGGCGCCGGCCTCGCGGAGCCGCTCGACGATCCTGGCATCCTGCGCGGCCGGCGCCGCGTCGGCGAGGACCTTGCTGCCGCAGCGGGTCGGCATGCCCGCGACGTCGATGTTGTCCTTGACGGCGACGGCGACACCGTGCAGCGGACCGATCCAGTTGCCGGCCGCGAGCTCGGCGTCGGCGCGGGCCGCCGATTCGAGGGCCGCGCCGTCGTTGCGGGCGGCCACGAGATTCGACCACGGCGTGCCGTCGAGGGCGTCGAGGTCGGCCAGCACCTGCCGGACGTGTTCGGTGGCGGTCAGCTCGCCTTTCGCGAGTGCCGCGGTGGTGTCGCGCAGCGTCACCGCGTCCACACCTCGCCGCGACGACCCGCCTCGCGCAGTCGGGCGAGCCAGTCGTCGTCGCCGGGGACGACGCCGGTGACGGGTCGGCGGTCGCGTTGCTCGAACCGTCGCCGGGCGGCGTGACCAGCGGCGGTCAGCTCGGCGGTGCTGCCGTCGGCGAGCTGTTCCCGAGCGACCCGCAGCACCTCGAGGGTTTCGTCGAGGGCCGTGAGCAGCGCCGGGGCGTTGCCCTCACACATCGCGTCGACCAACGTGGGGGTGGTCCCGGCGACGCGGGTACCGTCGCGGAACGATCCCGCCGCCAGACCCAGCGCCAGGTCGCCGCCGGCGGCCCCGGACAGTGCCAGCGCCTCGGCGAGCAGATGGGGCAGGTGCGAGACGCGGGCGACCGCCGCGTCGTGCTCGCCCGATTCCGCGGGTACGACGACGGAACCGCAGTCGAGGGCGAGCTCGGCGACCTGCGTCCACACGTCGGGGTCGGTGCCCTCGTCGACGGTGACCACCCACACCGCGTCGCGGAACAGCTCCGCGAATCCCGCCGACCACCCGGACTCGGCGGTGCCCGCCATGGGATGGCCCCCGACGAAGCGTGCGGAGAGTCCGTGGGCGGCGACCAGGGCGGCGACCTGCGACTTGACGCTGACCACGTCCGTCAGCGCCACGTGCGGGGCGTGCTCGGCGACCGCCGCGAGCACGGCGCCGACTGCGGGTACGGGCACGGCGACGACGACGAGGGCGTCGGATTCCGCGGCGCGCCGCAGCGTGGCCGGCAGGTCGGTGGAGGCGTCGAATCCGTCGGCTCGGGCGGCCTCGACGGGCTCCGGCGAGCGGTTGTACCCCCAGGCCTCGCGGCCCGCGGCGACGGCCGCACGCAGCAACGATCCGCCGATCAGGCCGAGGCCGAGTACGCACACGGGCGGGGTGGACGCGGAGGTGGGCACCCGACCAGGTTGGCACATCGCCCGCTGGACTTCATTCACGGGACCGCGCCGACTACCGTTGCGCCCATGGCTGCGCAGCGTGCGGGGAACAAGAGTCCCTCCGTGAGTTCGACCGAGGATCTCGACGGGTTCGGGGTCGCCGTGACGCGGGAGGACGGTCGCTGGAAGTGCAAGGCACTGTCGGCGGCGGTGTTGACGAGCCTCGAGGTGGCCGACCGGGAGCTGCGCGAGTTGCGCAGCACCGGGGCGATCTTCGGGTTGCTCAACGTGGACGACGAGTTCTTCGTCATCGTCCGGCCGGCCCCGTCGGGCACGCGTCTGCTGCTGTCGGACGCGACGATGGCGGTCGACTACGACATCGCCGCCGACGTGCTCGATGCGCTGAACATCGAGATCCCGGACATCGACCCCGACGAGCTCGACGACATCGAGCCGTGGGAGGAGGGCGACCTGGGAATCCTGGCGGACCTGGGATTGCCGGAGCCGGTGCTGGCGGTGATCGCCGCCGAGACCGACCTGTATCCGGACGAGCAGATCGACGAGATCGCCCAGCGGCTCGGGTTCGACGATGTGCTCGCCACGGCGCTGGACAAGCTGCGCCGCTAGATGGGCCTGCGCGACGACGAGGCGCTGATCCGGGCCGCGCTGGAGGCGGCCGCCGCGGCGCCGGCCGGGGACGTGCCGGTGGGTGCCGTCCTGTTCGCCGCCGACGGGACCGAACTGGCCCGGGCGGCGAATTCGCGGGAGGCGACGGGCGACCCGACGGCGCACGCGGAGATCCTGGCGCTACGCGCGGCCGCGAAGGTGCACGGCGACGGCTGGCGCCTCGAGGGCACGACGCTGGCCGTGACGCTGGAGCCGTGCACGATGTGCGCGGGCGCGCTGGTGCTGGCCAGGGTGCATCGCGTGGTCTTCGGGGCGTGGGAGCCGAAGACGGGTGCGGTGGGGTCGCTGTGGGACGTGGTGCGTGATCGCCGGCTCACCCATCGTCCGCAGGTGCGCGGCGGGGTCCTCGAGAAGGAATGCGCCGCAGTGCTCGAGGACTTCTTCCGCGCGCAGCGGCTCCCGGAACCGTCGTGACCTGGGGATTTCAACTCCGGGACCGAATCCGGTAAAGTCGTGGGCGGTGGCGTGTCCGAGCGGCCTAAGGAGCACGCCTCGAAAGCGTGTGACGGGTAACCCCCGTCCGAGGGTTCAAATCCCTCCGCCACCGCCATGAACGGCCCCGATCCGATTCACCGGATCGGGGCCGTTGTCGTTCGTCGAATGTGCAATTCTCGTCGGGTCACCCGGCGTGTCGTGACGACAACTGCGCACTCGTGACCGTGGCCGGGCGCGACGGCGCCCAGCCCGGAGGGCCGAACACGTACCCCAGCTTGTCGCGCCCGCGGGTCGCGGTACGCCAGTCGCGGGCGATGGCCTGGTATTCGTGCGTCTGCAGCCGCCAGATGTTGTAGGTGCCGACGGGCTTGGTGAGTCCGTACGTGGGGCGGTGGGTCTCGCGGCGGAAGGTGCCGAACAGGCGGTCCCAGAGGATCAGGATGCCGCCGTAGTTGCGGTCGAGGTATTCGGGGTCGCAGCCGTGGTGCACCCGATGGTGCGACGGGGTGTTGAAGACGAACTCGACGGGCCGGGGCAGCGTGCCCACCCGCTCGGTGTGCACGAAGAACTGGTACACGAGCGAGACGGAGAATCCGACGAACACCATCCACGGCGGGATGCCGAGGAAGGGCAGCGGCAGCCACATGAGGATCTCGCCGCTGTTGTTCCACTTCTGGCGCAGGGCGGTGGCGAAGTTGAAGTACTCGCTCGAGTGATGCGCCTGGTGGGTCGCCCACACCAGGCGCACCCGGTGTGCCGTCCGGTGGTACCAGTAGTAGAGCACGTCGATGCCGAGGATCAGGATCGCCCACGTGTACCAGGCGTCCGCCGGTAGGTGCCACGGTGCGAGATACACCCAGATCGCCGAGTAGCCGACGAGAGCCAGCACCTTCCACGCGGCGCTGGTGCCGATGGAGACGAGTCCCATGGAGATGCTCGTGCGTGCGTCACGGGCCTCGTAGCCACCGCGGGGCGGGCGGGTGTGCCCGTCGGCCCCGGGTTCGACGTGCTCGAGCGTGCGCGCGGCGGCCCACTCGAGGGCGAGGAACAGCAGGAACGCCGGGATGGCCAGCGCGACGGGGTCGTGCAGGGGCTCGAGCAGCGACGCCCAGGACGCCGTCAGGGTCTCCCACATTCGGTCCTCCGGGAGTGATGTGAACAGGCGTCCAATCTACCGGAATGTGTTGCCGGTCACTACGGAGGTCCGGCGGTCACCGGGGCAGCGGCCGGCCGTCGGGGCGCAGGCCGGCGAGGTAGATCGCGATCATCCGGGGCACGAGGCCGGGCACGACGTCGTCGACGAACCGCACGTGGGGGCGGGTGAGCCGGGCGACCGCCATGATCACCTCGATCGGCTGGACGTCGTCGCGGACGAGGCCTGCTCGCTGTGCGGCGTGGACGAGTTCGGTGACGCGCGCCTTGGTGCCCTCCCGGATCTCGAGGACGTCACCGGGCAGTTCCCGGTAGCTCTCGACGATGAGGGCCGGAATCAGGGCGCCGAGCCGCAGCCGAACGGCGGGGTCGACGAACTCGGCCCAGGCGCTTTCGGGATCCGACACCATCGCGGCGAGGGCGCGATCCGCGGCCGCGCCCGCTTCGGTGAGGGTGCGACGGGCCACCGCGTGCGCGAGATCGTCGCGCGTGGGGAAGTTGCGGTAGAGGGTGGCGATGCCGACGCCGGCACGCTCGGCGATGGCGTCGAGGGGCGCGTCGTGTCCCCGTTCGGCGAGCACGTCGCGGGCGGCGAGGATCAGGGCCTCGCGTCGGCGGGCGGCGTCGGCGCGCATGCACTCTCCTGTGGTCGGCGGGTTGACATCCCCGCTCCTACCGGAGGAATATACTCCACATAAACGGAGAGCAATCCTCCACTTCAAGGAGTCGTCATGGCCGCCCCGACCTCCTCCCCGGACCCCGCCACCGCCCGGCACGCTCCGCCCGACGCAGTTCGTGTCGTCGGTGTCGTGCTCGCGCTCACCGCCGTGATCGCCCTGATGCTGTTCGCCTTCGCCGCCCCGGCGGTCGAGAGCGGCCCGCACGGGCTGAAGATCGGGGTGGCCGGGCCGGATCCGGCCGTCGCCCGGATCGAGGCCGGTCTCGCCGACGCCCGGCCCGGCGCGTTCTCGCCACAGCGATACGACGACGTGGAGGCGCTGCGCACGGCGATCGAGCAGCGTGCGGTCGTCGGCGGTCTCGCCGTCGAACCGGACGGGCCCGCGATGTATGTCGCCGGCGCGGGCGGGGCCCCCGTCGCGCAGGTGCTGACCGCCACGGCCGCCGGACTGTCGCAGACACTCGGGCGGCCCGTCCCCGTGCGCGACGTCGTGCCGCTGCCCGCCGACGACCCGGCCGGGGCCGGCCTGAACTCGCTGGCCCTGCCCCTGGTTCTCGGCGGTCTGGTGCCGGCGATCGCGCTCGTCAGGTTGTTCCCCGGGCGCGTCGGCCTGCGCGTGCTCGGCGCGATCGGCTTCGCGGTGCTCGCGGGGCTGACTCTCACTGCCGTCCTGCAGTTCGGGTTCGGCAGCCTGACCGGGAACTACTGGGCGACCGCGGGGGCGCTCGCGCTGAGCCTGGCCGCCGTCTCGCTGCCCCTGCTGGGCCTCGAGTCGCTCTTCGGCCTGCCCGGCTTCGGTGCCGGTGCGGTCCTGATGCTGTTCGTCGGCAACCCGCTGTCGGGCTTCGCGACCACCGCGGCGTGGTTGCCGCAGGGATGGGGTGCGTTCGGCCAGTTGCTGCCACCGGGCGCCGCGGGGACCGTGGTCCGCTCGGTCGCCTTCTTCGACGGACACGGCGGTGGGACGGCGGTGCTGGTGCTGAGCGCATGGGTCGTCGTCGGGCTCGCGCTGTGTGCGGCGTCGGCGCGTCGGCGCACGGTCACCGCGTGACCGGCGATCGCGGGACGGGACTCGCGCGCTTTTCCCCCGGTTTGGTAGGAATTCTGTGTCCGTCGCCGCCGGCGGCGCAGGATCGAACCGAGGAGCGCGACGTGCACATCACCGCCCGGGTGGACTATGCCGTGCGCACGCTGCTCGAACTCGCGGCGGCAGGCGAGGCGCCCGCCAAGGCCGAGAACCTGGCGCGGGCGCAGAACATCCCGCACAAGTTCCTCGAGGCGGTGCTCGGCGACCTGCGCCGGGGCGGGCTGGTGCGCAGTCGCCGCGGCCCGGAGGGTGGGTACTGGCTGGCGCGGCCGCCCGAGAAGATCTCCGTCGCGGACATCATCCGCACCGTGGAGGGCCCGCTCGCGTCGGTGCGCGGCCAGCGGCCGGAGGACGTGGTCTACACCGGACCGGCCGAACGCCTGCGCGACGTGTGGATCGCGGTGCGGGTGAATCTGCGGGCCGTCCTCGAGGAGGTCACCCTCGCCGACGTCGTCGCGGACGATCTTCCCGGGTTCGTGTCCGACCTGACCGCCGATCCGGGCGCCTGGGAGCGACGCCGCACGTGAGCGCCGCCACACCGTGCGGAGCGGTGTGGGCAAACACATATTCTTGCAGGACTCTGCAAATTTGCAGGACTCTGCAAGGTGCGTACCGTGGAAGACGTGACCACTTCGCCCGGCCTGCGCGACCGCAAGAAGGCCGCCACGCGAGCAGCGCTCGTCGCGGCCGCGGCCGACCTCGCGCGGGAGAGGGGGCTCGACGGTGTCACGGCCGACGCCATCGCCGCCCGGGCCGGGGTGTCCACCCGCACCTTCCACAACTACTTCGCCGGTAAGGAAGAGGCCGTCCTCGCGCACCTCGAGGGGTTGGTGCACGCGTGGGTCGGGCGCCTGCACGCGCGGCCCGCCGGTGAGCCCGTGTGGGAATCGATGGAAGCCGTTGCACGGGAAATAGTTTCGGATCCCGGCGGTGACTTCGTCGAGCTGTGCACGACCATGGAGCTGCTCGAACAGAGCCCCGCCCTGCTGGCGCGCCGCGTCGAGATGGAAGTGCGCGCCTCGCAACTGCTCGTCGAGGCCATCGCCGAGCGCACCGGCACCGACCCCCGGGTCGACCTGTATCCGAGCCTGGTCCGCTACGCCGCGGTCTCGGCCATGAAGTCGGCAGTCGAACTGTGGCTCGCCGGCACCTCGGGGGCGACGTCCCCGGAGGAGCTCGTCCGAGCCGCCTTCGAGCAACTGCGACAAGGCCTTTCCTAAGACATCTGCACGACACATCCGGAAGACGAGGTTCCCCGTGGCGACCTATCTCTATCGGATCGGCAAGTTCGCCTATCGGCGAAAAGGCACGGTCCTCTCCCTCTGGCTGGCGATCCTCGTCCTCTTCGGAGTGGGTGCGGCCACCCTGTCCGGGCCGACGACCGACTCGTTCTCCATCCCGGGCACCCCCGCGCAGCAGACGCAGGACCTGCTCGCCGAACGGTTCCCGAACGCCGAGGACCCGATGAACGCGCTCAGTGCCCGCTACGTGTTCGCCGCCCCCGAAGGCGGGACCCTCGACGAACCGCAGAACCTCGCGGCGATGAACGAGGTGCTCGCGGCGATCCGCGGCATCGACAAGGTGGCCGCTGCCGCCAAGATCGACCCGGCAGTCGCCACCCCCGAGCAGCAGGCCGCCGTCCTCGTCGACCCCGTCGCCGCGAACGCCGGTCTCGTCGAACGGATGAAGGCCGCCGCGGAGCAGCAGGGCAAGCCGGAGGAGACCGCGCTCGCCGACGCGGCCGCGCTGTCGCCGCTGAGCCCGGACCGTACCGTCGGCTTCGTCACCGTCCCGTTCGAGGGCGGCTTCGGCGACGTCGACGACACGATGCGTGAGCAGATCGCCGCGGCTGCGGAGATCGGCCGGGACGCAGGGCTGAACGTCCAGGTCAGCGGAACCGCCGCCGCGGAGGCCGAGATGCCCGGTGGCGTCACCGAACTCATCGGCATCGGCATCGCCGCCGTCGTCCTCGCCATCACCTTCGGCTCGCTCGTCGCCGCGGGCCTGCCGTTGATCACCGCCATCATCGGCATCGCCATCGGCAGCCTCGGAATCACCGTCGCCACCGGTTTCGCGGACCTGAGCTCGATGACCCCGACGCTGGCGATCATGATCGGTCTCGCCGTCGCGATCGACTACTCGCTGTTCATCGTCTCCCGGTTCCGCCACGAGATCACCGTCACCGCCGACCGGGCCGAGGCGGCCGGACGTGCCGTGGGCACCGCAGGCTCGGCCGTCGTGTTCGCCGGCCTGACCGTGATCATCGCCCTGATGGCGCTCAGCGTGGTGGGGATCCCGTTCCTGTCCGCGATGGGGTACGCGGCCGCATTCACGGTGTTCATCGCCGTGCTCATCGCGATCAGCCTGCTGCCCGCGATCCTCGGCCTGTTCGGGCGCAAGGCGTTCGCCGGCCGCATCCCGGGCCTGAAGGACCACGATCCGGAGGCCGACACCGACACCCCGAGCGCCGCCCAGCGCTACATCCGCTGGGCCACCGGCAAGCCGCTGATCCCGCTCGTCGCCGGCGTGCTGCTGCTCGGCATCCTCGCGCTGCCCGGCGCGAACCTGCAGCTCGCCCTGCCCACCGAGGCGACCGGCGACCCGAAGACCAGCGCCCGGCAGGCCTACGACCTCGTGAACGAGGCGTTCGGTCCCGGCCGCAACGGTCCGCTGCTCGTCGTCGCCGACGCCCGCGAGACCACCGTCGCGCCGCAGGAGTCGTTCGGGGAGGTCGTGCAGCGCCTGTACGAGCAGGACGAGGTGGTCAACGCCCAGGTCGTGGCGGTCAACGAGGCCGGTGACACCGCGCAGATCATGGTCACCCCCCGGTCGGGCCCCAGCGAGCCGGCGACGATGGATCTCGTCTCGAGCATCCGCGACCAGGAGGCCCAGCTGAACGACGAGATCGGCGTCTCCTACGGCATCACCGGACAGACCGCCCTCGAGGGCGACGTGTCCGAAACCCTGCAGAGCGCGCTCGTCCCGTATCTCGCGGTGGTCGTCGGGCTCGCGTTCATCCTGCTGATGCTCGTGTTCCGGTCGATCCTGGTGCCGCTGACCGCGACCCTCGGATTCCTGCTCAGCGTCCTGGCGACGTTCGGCGCCACCGTGGCGGTCTTCCAGGAGGGCTGGGGCGGGCTCGTCTCCAACCCGCAGCCGATCGTCAGCTTCATGCCGATCTTCCTCATCGGTGTGGTGTTCGGGTTGGCGATGGACTACCAGGTCTTCCTGGTGACCCGCATGCGGGAGGAATTCGTCCACGGCGCCTCCGCGAAGGAGGCCGTGCGGATCGGGTTCGCCCACGGCGCCCGGGTGGTCACCGCCGCCGCGGTCATCATGATCTCGGTGTTCGCGGCCTTCATCGCGGAACCGAACTCGTTCATCAAGTCGATCGGCTTCGCGCTCGCCGCCGCCGTGTTCTTCGACGCGTTCGTCGTGCGCATGGTGATCATCCCGGCGGTGATGGCGCTCCTCGGCGACAAGGCCTGGTGGCTGCCGAAGTGGCTGGACCGCATCCTGCCGAACGTGGACGTCGAGGGCGAGAAGCTCCGCCGTGAGCTGACCGCCCCCGAGCCCACCCGCGAGCCGGCGCACACATGACCGGGCCCGGGCACCTCTTCCGTTCCCGCGGGGGCGGAAAAGGTGCCGGGAACCGGGCCCCTGCACCGGTAGCGTGGTGATCATGCTGGTCCGGTTGCTCCTGCGGTTCCTGCGCCCGCACCGCGGGGCGCTGCTCGCGGTGGTGCTGCTGCAGACGGTGGCCACCGGCACCATGCTGATCCTGCCGGCCCTCAACGCCGACCTGATCGACTACGGCGTCGCCCGCGGCGACATCGGCTACATCCTGACCACCGGCGCGGTGATGCTGGCGATCAGTTCGGTGCAGATCGGCTGCTCGATCGGTTCGGTGTACTTCGCGGCGCGCACGGCCATGGCGGTCGGCCGCGACGTGCGGCTCGCCGTGCTCCGTCGCGTCGGCGAGTTCTCCGCCCGCGAGTTCGGCCGGTTCGGCGCGCCGTCGCTCATCACCCGCAACACCAACGACGTGCAGCAGGTGCAGATGCTCGTGCTGATGAGCTGCACCATCGTGGTGATGGCCCCGATCATGGGCATCGGGGGCATCGTCATGGCGCTGCGCGAGGACGTCGGCACGTCGCTGGTACTCGTCGCCGCCGTGCCCGTCCTCGCAATCACCATGTTCGTCCTGATCGCGCGGATGGTGCCGGCCTTCCGCGTGATGCAGGTGCGCATCGACGCCGTCAACCGGATTCTCCGCGAACAGATCACCGGGATCCGCGTGGTGCGCGCGTTCGTCCGCGAGCCCACCGAACGGGAGCGGTTCGAGGTCGCCAACGGGGAACTGACCGACACCGCGTTGCACGTCGGCCGCATCAACGCCCTGCTGTTCCCGCTCGTGATGCTCATCGCGAACGCCACGAGCGTGGCCGTGCTGTGGTTCGGTGGCCACCGGATCGACACCGGCGACATGCAGGTCGGGTCTCTCACCGCGCTGCTGAGCTACATCATGCAGATCCTCATGGCGGTGATGATGACGTCGTTCGTGGCGATGATGGCGCCGCGCGCGGCCGTGTGCGCCGAGCGGATCCTCGACGTGCTCGACACCGAATCGTCGCTGCCGACGCCGGCCCGGCCCGTCCGCACCCTCGCCACCCCCGTGACCCTCGAGTTGCGGAGTGCGGCGTTCGCGTACCCCGGTGCCGACGCGCCCGTCCTGCGCGACGTGACGTTCCGGGCCGAACCAGGCAGCACGACCGCCGTGATCGGTGGTACCGGCTCCGGCAAGACGACCCTGCTCCGGCTGATCCCGCGGCTGATCGACGTCACCGCCGGCGCGGTCCTGGTGGGCGGCACCGACGTGCGCGAGCTGGACCCGCAGGTGCTGCGCTCCGCGATCGGTCTCGTACCGCAGCGGGCCTACCTGTTCTCCGGCACCGTCGCCGAGAACCTGCGGTACGGCCGCGCCGACGCCACCGACGACGAACTCTGGCACGCCCTCGAGGTCGCGCAGGCGGCGGACTTCGTCCGGGCGATGCCGGAGGGACTCGACACCCTCGTCGCCCAGGGCGGCACGACGGTCTCGGGCGGACAGCGTCAGCGCCTGGCCATCGCCCGGGCGCTGGTCCGCCGGCCGTCGATCTACCTGTTCGACGACGCGTTCTCGGCTCTGGACCAGGCCACCGACGCGCGGCTGCGGGAGGCGCTGTTCCCGGAGACCCGCGATGCGTGCGTCGTGGTCGTCGCGCAACGGGTGTCCACGGTGCTCGACGCCGACCGCATCGTCGTCCTCGACGGCGGGGCCGTCGTCGGCTCGGGCACGCATCTGGAGTTGCTCGCGAGCTGCCCGACCTACGCCGAGATCGTCGAGTCGCAGCGCATGGTGAACGCATGACCGAGCGCAAGGAGGCGGGACCGCGGCTCGGGGGTGTGGACCCGGGCGCCCCGGAGAACCGGGCTCGGCAGAAGTGGCCGGCCACCAAACGGCTCGTCGGCCTGTTGCGGCCGCATCGGTGGGCCGCATCCGTGGTGCTCGTGCTGGCCGTGCTCGGGGTGGTGGCGTCGTCGGTGGCGCCCCGGGTTCTCGGTCACGCGACCGACCTGATCTTCAGCGGGGTGATCGGCCGGCAGCTGCCGGCCGGGTTGTCGAAGGAGCAGGCCGTCGAGGCGCTGCGTGCGCAGGGACGTGACCAGTTCGCGGAGATGGTGTCGGCGATGTCGCTCGTGCCGGGCGCGGGCATCGACTTCGCCGCCCTCGGCCGCACCCTCGTGTTCGTGCTCGCGCTGTATCTGCTGTCGTCGGGCCTGATCTGGCTGGCGGCGTACGGGCTCAACGAGATCGTCCAGCGCGTCATCCGCGACCTGCGAACCCGGGTGGAACGCAAGGTGCATGCGCTGCCGCTGCGCTATTTCGACTCCCACTCCCGAGGTGACCTGCTCAGCCGCGTCACCAACGACATCGACAACATCTCGCAGGGTCTGCAGCAGTCGATCAGCCAGCTGGTGCTGTCGGTGCTCACCCTGCTCGGCCTCGTCGTGATGATGGTGTGGATCTCGCCGCTGCTCGCACTCGTCGCGATCCTCATGGTGCCGGCGTCGGTGGTGGTGACCGCGGTGGTGGCGAAGCGGTCGAAGCGGCACTTCGTGACCCAGTGGAAGACCACCGGCAACCTCAACGGTCAGATCGAGGAGGCCTTCACCGGCCACGAACTCGTCACCGCGTTCGGCCGCACCGCCGAGGTCGAGCGCCGCTTCACCGAAACCAACGACGAACTGTTCCGGGCCGGGTTCCGGGCCCAGTTCGTCTCCGGGCTGGTGATGCCGCTGGTGATGTTCATGAGCAACCTCAGCTACGTCGCGATCGCCGTGCTCGGCGGGTTGCGGGTCGCGTCGGGCACCGTCAGTCTCGGCGAGGTGCAGGCCCTGATCCAGTACTCGCGCCAGCTCGGCCAGCCGCTCGGTCAGATCGGCGCGATGGTCAATCTGCTGCAGTCCGCGGCGGCGTCCGCCGAGCGGGTGTTCGAGATCCTCGACGAACCCGAGCAGGAACCCGATCCGCCGGCCCCCGTCACCCCGTGGGGGCGGTACGGCCTGGTCGAGTTCGAGGACGTCTCGTTCTCGTACCTGCCGGAGCGGCCGCTCATCGAGCATCTCGACCTGCGGGTCGAGCCGGGGCAGATGGTCGCGATCGTCGGACCGACCGGCGCCGGCAAGACCACGCTGGTGAACCTGATCCTGCGCTTCTACGAACTGGATTCGGGACGCATCCTCGTCGACGGCGTGGACATCACGACCATGAGCCGCGACGAGCTGCGCTCGCGCATCGGGATGGTGCTGCAGGACACCTGGCTGTTCGGCGGCACCATCCGCGACAACATCGCCTACGGCCGGCCGGACGCCACCGAGGACCAGATCCTCGAGGCCGCACGCATCAGCTACGTCGACCGGTTCGTGCGGTCCCTGCCCGACGGCTACGACACCGTGATCGACGAGGACGCCGGCAACATCAGCGCGGGGGAGCGGCAGCTGATCACCACCGCCCGCGCCTTCCTCGCCCAACCGTCCATCCTGATCCTCGACGAGGCCACCAGCTCGGTCGACACCCGCACCGAGTTGCTCGTGCAGCATGCGACGGCGGTGCTGCGCCGCGATCGCACCAGTTTTGTGATCGCGCATCGGCTCTCGACCATCCGCGACGCGGACCGGATCGTGGTGATGGAACACGGACGCATCGTCGAACAGGGCACACACGACGAGCTCCTCGAGGCGGGCGGCGCCTACTTCCGCTTGTACGACGCGCAGTTCCGCGCCCTCGTGGAGTGAGGGTCGGCAGGATCGTCGCGCCGGTTGTGGATCCGCGCGCGGCATTGCCGGAGCGGATTCCGGAGGGGCGAGCGAATTTCCGGCGGGAGGGCCGGGCCGTTCTTCACCCGTGCGGCACGTCGGCGGTGCGGGGGTGCTCGGCGACGACCAGCCGCCGGGCCCGCACCACGGCGACCACGAACGCCGGGACGGCGAGCGCGAACAGCGGCAGGCTCGCGCCGGTGACGGGCTCGAGCACCACGAGCAGCACCGGCAGGGCGAAGCCCAGGTAGGGGCCGACGTAGAAGACACCGGTCAGCGTCCCGCGCGCAGTCTTGGGCGCGAGCGACTCGAGGTCGAGCAGTCCCTCGCGCAGGCACAGCCCGTAGGCCACCCCGAGCACGGGTGCCGCGACGGGCAGCAACCACAGCGGCGGGTGCGTTCCGCCGGCGCCGACGAGGAGGAACCCGAGCCCGGCGAGGACGGCGCCGACCGTCCCGGCCCGCGGTCCCCACTCCCGGCGCCGCGCCGCCGCCTGCACGACGATCCCGGAGCCCAGGGCGAGCAGCGCCGCGGCGCCGGTCAGTGCCGGTCCCGCGTACTCGCTCGAGACGCGGGCCGGGAAGGTCACGAACGCGACAGTGACGCAGGCGAACACCCAGGGCGCCAGCGGTAACGACCAGGACAGTGCGGCGGCCACCGACCGTCCGTGCCCCGGCACGACCGGTTGCAGGTCCGCCGCCGCGTAGTGCGCGGACCGGCTCCACACCGCCGCGGCGGCCACGGCCGCCGCCGACAACGCGGCCGAGAGCACGAAGGGGAGGGACAGCGGCCGCGGGCCGAACTCGGCGAGCAGACCGGACACGAAGGGTCCCAGGGCGAATCCGGAGCTGAGGGCCACGCCGGCGAGCACCGTGCCGACCTTCCCGCGCAGGTCCGTGGCCCACGCGGTCCCCGCCCCGATGGCCAGTCCTGCGCCGATCCCGACGACGAGACGGCCCGCGACGAGCCCGGCGGCGTCGTGCCGGACGAGGAGCAGCACGGTACCGGCGAGGGCGATCGTCGCACCGGGGAGCACGACCGCGGCTCGGCCCACCCGGTCCGAGAGGGCACCGCCGCCGACCAGGCCGGGCAGCAGTCCGAGCGCGTAGATGCCGAACACCCCGTCGAGCAGTGCGTGCGAGAGACCTTCGTGCTCGCGCAGGACGGGGATCATCGCGGCGAAGTGGTTCGCCGCCCACCCGGTGGTGACGAGGACGGCCAGCACGCCGGCCAGGGCCCGGCTCAGCTGTCGTGCCGGTGCGGGCGGTGCTGCGGTCATCATCTGTCCTCTCGCCGGGGCCGGACCCGTCACGCTAACCGACCGGCCGCTCGGGCCGGACCGGTGGATGCTCCTGGGGACGTCGAGCGGCGGCGATCAGCTCAGTGCCGCCAAACCGGCGTCCAGACAGCCGAGCATCCGCTGAAGGTGAGGAACGTTGCGCCGGCAGGCGATCAGACCGAACTCGATGTTGTCGGCGTAGCTGAGCACTGTGATGTTCAGGGCTTGGCCTTCCACCGGCATCGACACCGGATACCAACTTTCCATCGTGGCGTCGCCCCAGAAGAGTCGCTTGCGTGGCCCGGGCACGTTGGAGATCACCACGTTATACGGCGGCGCCGCGACCGACGTGAAGCCGGGCACGGCGGCCAGACCGGTGGGACCGATCGAGGTCAGCATGCCGATCGTCGAAAGCTGGAGTGCGCTGCGCCCGCGCATCACCTCCTTGGCGGCCAGCATGGAGGCCTGGATGCGGTGCAGGCGTTCCACCGGGTCGGCGACGTCGGTGGCCAACCGGCACAGCACCATCGTGACCGCGTTGCCGTCACCCTCGGTGCGCGGCAGAGCCACCGGCACCGCGGCGACCAGTGACTTCTCTGGTAGGTCGGCGGTGCTGGAGAGATACTCGCGCAGCGCGCCCGAACACATCGCCAGCACCACGTCGTTGATGGTCGCGCCGTGGCGCTCGGCCACCGCGGCGATCGCGGCCATCGGCCACGACTGGGCGGCAAAGCGTCGCGCCCCGGTCAGCGGGCGATTCAAGACGGTCTTCGGAGCGGTGAACGGCAGCGCCGCATCGGGTGTGCGCAGCCCCCTCGTGACCACTTGCGCCGCCGCGGGCAGGACACCGGCGAGGTCCTTGACGAAACCGCGCGGGCGGGCCGGATCACGGGTCGCCCTCGGCCGCGGGCCCCACAGCGGGCGCGGTGTGCCGGTCGGCTGGTCCGACAGCATGGCCGCGGTGTTGCGGACCGCGTTCACACCGTCGGTCAGCGCGTGGTGCACCTTGCCGTACACCGCGAACCGGTTGTCGTCGAGTCCCTCGATGAGGTGGAACTCCCACAGCGGCCGGTGCCGGTCGAGCAGTGTGCCGTGCAACCGCGACACCAGGGCCAGCAGTTCGCGCACCCGGCCGGGCCGCGGCAGCGCCGAATGCCGCACGTGGTAATCGAGGTCGACGTCGTCGTCGTCTGCCCAGCGCAGCGCCCCCGACAGCGGGCCCGGCCAGGCCGGTTTGCGCCGGTACATCCCCGCCGGCTCGGTGCTTTCGAGCAACCGTCGATACAGATCGTGCACATAGTCGGGTGGGGCACCGTCGGGCAGCCGGAACACGTGCAGGCCGCCGACGTGCATGGGGTGTTCACGGGTTTCCGACGCCAGGAACATCGCGTCGGACGGGGTGATGAATGTCATGGCGGAACCTCGTTCGGAATGTCCTCGGGTTCGAGCGTCAGCGGCTCGGCGGAACGGCGACGGTCGGCAGGGTCCGCGCCGGCTCGAGGACGCGGGTGAGGAAGCCGATCTGGTCACGCAGCATCCGTTGCTGCCAAGGGCCGTCGTAGACGTCGAAGTGATCGACGGGGTACTCGCACAACAGTGCAGAAGCTCCGGCCTTCTTCGCGGTCCTGCGCGCGGCGACGGGCGGTGCGACACGGTCGTGTGTGCCCACCTGCACAAGGATCGGGCAGCCAAGACGGCCGGCAGCGGTGATGGGACGGTTCACGGGCACCTCCAGAGCTGTGCGCGCGCAGATCTCGTTCCGCCACGTCGGGCCGGCGATGGAGGTGTAGGCCTCCTCGGCGCCGGGGGTGCTGATGATCGCCACCTTTCCCCGCTGTGCCACCACCGGGATGTGGTGCGGTCGGCGCCCGGCGATCCGGCGAGCGAGGTCGCGCAGCCCGTGGCCGGTGGTGCGCACCAGTTGGCCGGCTCCGGCGTAGCGGGCGATCTGCACCGCCGCTGCCAGCCCGTCGGTCGCCGGGGTCATCGATACGATCGCCGCGACCCGCCTGTCCTGGGCGGCGACTGCGATGACATGACCACCGGAGTACGACGTTCCCCACAATGCGATTCGATCGGCGTCCACGCCGGGCAGGTGACGGGCGGCGGCGATCGCCGCGTGATAGTCCTGGCGCTGACGTCGGAAGGAAACGTCCTGGCGCGGTGTTCCTTCCGAATCGCCGAAGCCACGGTAGTCGAACACCAATACGTCGATTCCGTGGTCGGCGAACCCCTCGGCATAGCCGATCAGGCCGGTGTCCCGGGTGCCGCCGAAGCCGTGTGCCATCACCACGCACGGGCGTCCGGCTGCGCCGGCCAGCACGTCGGAGACGGCCGGAATATGCCAGGCCGCGCAGGCGACGCCGTGACTGGGGAAGGTCAGATTCTTCTTCATCTCGGTCGCTCCGTTCCTACGACGCGACGGCAGCCGTGCGGCTGGGTGCGAACTCGAGCGCCGGATCCTCGACCGGCCCGCGACGCAGCCGTTCGACGTCCTTCTCGTAGGCCATCTGTACCGTCCACGGGCCGCTGGTGCCGCCGCGCGGGAACCTCGCGATGGCCCGCTGGACATATCCCGAGCTCATGTCGACCACGGGGACACGGTCCATGTGCGGATCGTCGAGCACTGGTTCGACGGTGCCGTAGCCGTGGCTGTCCATGTAGTCGAGCAGTCGGCAGAAGTGCTCGCACACCAAGTCGACTTTGAGCGTCCAGGAGATGTTCGTGTATCCCAGTGCGAACACGAAATTCGGGACACCCGACAACATCATCGCCTTGTAGACCGTCGTGTCGGGCAGGTTCACAGGCCGCCCGTCCACGCCCAGTGCGATCTTTCCGAACGGTGTCATGTTGAGTCCGGTCGCCGTGACGACGATGTCGGCGGCCAACTCCTGACCCGATTCCAGCAGAATCCCTTCCTTGGTGAACCGTTCGATCCGGTCGGTCACCACCGAGGCCTGCCCCGCGGATATCGCCTTGAACAGATCCCCGTCGGGTACCATGCACAGGCGCTGGTCCCACGGGTTGTAGCGCGGGGTGAAATGGGTGTCCACGTCGAAGCTCGCGGGTAGCTGCCGGCGCACGTTGGCGATCAACAGCGTGCGCATGAGCTTGGGCGCGAGCCGGCAGGCCTTGTAGATCCCGCGGTTGAGCATGATGTTCTTGCGCCGGATGATCCGGTGGGCGCGGGCGGGACCGACCACTTTGTTCAGGGTGTTCGCGATCGCGTCCTCGGCCGGGATCGAGAACACGTAGCTCGGGGAGCGCTGCAGCATCGTGACGTGACCGGCCTTGCCGGCCATCGACGGGATCAGCGTCACGGCGGTGGCGCCGGAGCCGACGACCACCACGCGCTTGCCGGCGTAGTCGAGATCCTCGGGCCAGTGCTGCGGGTGGATCAGTCGGCCCGCGAACTCCTCCGCGCCCTCGATTCGAGGCGTGAAGCCTTCCTCGTAGTCGTAGTAGCCGGTGCCCAGGAACAGGAATCGCGCGGTGAAGTGCACGGGTTCGGCACTGCCTGCCTGCTGCGCGGTGACGGTCCAGCGTCCGTCCGCCGAGGAGAACTCTGCGGCGCTGACCCGGTAGCCGAAACGAATGTGCTCGTCGAGACGGTTCTCGGTGACGGTCTGCCGCAGGTAATCCATGATGATGTGCCCGTCCGCGATCGACTTCCGATGCGTCCACGGTTTGAATTCGTAGCCGAAGCTAGGCATATCCGAATCCGAGCGGATGCCCGGATAGCGGAACAGGCTCCACGTGCCGCCGATCGAATCCCGGCCTTCCAGGACTGCGAACGTCGTACCGGGACGGCGTGTCCGGAGGTGATACGCCGCGCCGATGCCGGAAATGCCGGCGCCGACGATCAAGACGTCGAAATGCGTGTCTTCCGTGTGGTGACCGCTCTGCTCGGTGGTCGTCGGGGTGCTCATGGTCGGTCTCCTCGAGCGGTGTGCTGGTGTGTGACGGCATTCACAGTAGAACCGCAACAGCACGCGCTGACATGTCTACCGGCACGCTCTTTCCGCACCGATATGTGCTGTGGCACACTTGTATCGTGCTCCGTGCGGCAGTGGCGCCCGAAGTTGTTTCCCTCGTCGGTGACGTCGCCGAACTGATGCTGCGCGAAATCGATCAGCTCGTCGCCGAGATGGACGCCGCCGAGGTGGCGGTGGCCCCGATGCTGGGCGCAGACGCGGCGATCGCCGCGGAGATGTCGGCAAGCAATCGCGCCAACGCCGCGCGCCTGCTGACCACCCTCGCCCGGCGTGAGGTCGGGGGCGCGCCGATCGACGTGCCACCCGAAGCCCTCGACGTCGTCCGCACCGTCGTGCGTCGCGGCATCGACCTCGAGGTGATCTACCAGGCCTACCGCCGGGGCCAGAACGTCGCCTGGCAGCGGTTTCTGGCTCATGCCGGACGGATGGTCCCACCGGGGCCGCAGTTCGTGGAGTTGTTGGAGGTCACCTCGCAGCTGATGTTCGACTACGTCGACCACGTGGTGAGCCGTGTCATCGCCGACGCCCAGCGGGAACGCGAGGAGGTGCTCGGCGGCGCGCTGGCCCGCCGCGCCGAGACCGTGCATCTGATCCTCGACGGCGCCCCGATCGACCCCCGCCGAGCCAGTGAACGCCTCGGATATCAGCTCGCTCGCCACCACACCGCACTCGTCCTGTGGGCCGAACCGGCGGGCGGCACGCAGGGGGCACTGGAGTCCGCCGCGACGCTGCTGGCCCAGGCCGCCGGCGCCCGCACACCCCTCACCCTGCCCGCGGGCACCTCGACGCTGTGGGCGTGGCTGGGCACCGGATCCGAACCTGCACTCGACGCGCTGCGCGAAGCAATAACCAAGGCGCAGCCGAACATTCGGGTGGTCGTCGGTCCCGCCCGAGTGGGCATCGACGGCTTCCGTCGATCGCACGACGCGGCACTGACCATGCACCGCCTGCTCAGCGGGCAACGCGGCGGCGACCGCGTCGCGCTCTACCGCGAGTTCGAAGTCACCACGTTGGCCGCTCGAGACCTGGATCGGGCGGCCGAATTCGTCGCCACGACGCTGGGTCCGCTCGCTGCGGACACGCCCGGTGCGGCGCGTCTCCGCCAGACATTGCGGGTGTTCCTCGAGGAAGCCGAAAACGCCCCTCGCACCGCCGCACGCCTGCACACCCACCGCAACACCGTCCTCCAGCGTGTCACCCGGGCAACCGAACTGCTCGGACACCGCCCCGGCGCGCGCCGGCTTCCCGTCGAGCTCGCGTTGGAGCTGGCTCACCATCTCGGGCCACGACTCCTGGCCCGTGATTGAGGGACGACGCCCGCACTCGGTGGTCCGGTGCCGGTCTCGACGCCCGGCGGGTCCAGCGTCCATGCCATTGTCAGCGCAGTACCTCCCCGGCGGTCCGCCGGACGACGTCGGTGAGTGCGTCGAGCACCGGCGACTCGAGCCGCCAGCGCTGCCAGTACAGCGGCACGTCGAACGGGTCGTCCGCGGCGAGGAACACGAGTCCGTCGGTGTCGGTGAGCATCGGTTCCGGCAGCATGCCCCAGCCCAGGCCGAGCCGCGCGGCCTCGACGAACTCGGCGGCGCCGGGCACGTAGTGCCGGGGCGGGTCGAGGCGGCGCCGGGTGCGGCGGCGCAGGAACCGGTCCTGCAGGTCGTCCTTGCGGTCGAAGCTGAGCATCGGGGCGTGCCCGAGCGCCTCGGCGTCCGGTCCGCCGGGAAACCAGCGGTCCGCGAAGTCGACGCTCGCCATCGCGTGATACCGCATGGCGCCGAGCCTTTCGGAGACGCACCCCTGCACCGGCTCGGGCACCGACGTCACGGCGGCCATCGCGGTGCCGTCCCGCAGCCGCGCGGGGGCGTGGTACTCGTCCTCCCGGTGCACTTCGAACAGGGCGCGATGACGCTCGGGCATACGGGCCAGGGCGCGCAGCATCCACGTCGACATCGAGTCCGCGTTGACGACGAGGGGAACCGACACGTAGTCCCGCTCGGCCGTGAGTCCGAGCGCCTCGGCGGTGTCCTCCTCGAGCCGCGCCACCTGCCGGGCCAGTCGCATCACGGCCTCGCCCGCGGCCGTCGCGGACACCGGCCGGGTGCGCCGCACCAGGACCCGGCCGACGTGCTGCTCGAGGGCCTTGATCCGCTGGCTCACCGCGGACGGGGTGAGGCGCAGCGCCGCGGCCGCGCCGTCGAAGGTGCCCTCGTCCAGCACCGCGGCGAAGGTCCGTAGCTGCGCGAAGTCCAGGTCCACGTGAAGAAACTCTAATGGTACTGAAGAAAAATCAACTGTTCTTCATCGAGTCGGATTCCTAGCGTGGGTGGCATGCACCTCGTCGTCGTCGGATTCCTCACCGGCCTGTCGCTCATCGTCGCGATCGGTGCGCAGAACGCGTTCGTGCTGCGCCTGGCGATCGCGCGGCGGCACGTGCTGCCGGTGATCGCGGTCTGTGCCCTGTCCGACGCAGTGCTCGTCGCCGCCGGCATCGCCGGCATCGCCACGGTGCTCGACCGGGTTCCCGGCGTGCTCGGGGTGATCCGCTGGGCCGGCGCGGCGTTCCTCGTGGGCTACGGACTGCTCGCCGCGCGGCGGGCGCTGCGCCCGGCCGCCCTGACCGCCGCGGCGGGCGGTCCCGTCACTGTCGGCGCAGCGCTGGCCACCTGCCTGGCGCTGACCTGGCTCAACCCGCACGTCTACCTCGACACCGTGCTGATGCTCGGCTCCGTCGCCAACCACCACGGGGATCCGGGACGCTGGTGGTTCGGCGCCGGCGCGGTGCTGGCCAGCGTCGTGTGGTTCCTCGGGCTCGGTTACGGGGCCCGGTTGCTGCGCGGAGTGTTCGCGAGACCCGCCTCGTGGCGCGTGCTCGACGGCGGCATCGCCGTGCTCATGGTCGGCCTCGGCGTCGGCATGGTGGCGGGCTGACGCCGGGCTCGCGTCAATCCTTGACCAGCGCGAACCGGCGGCCGCTGATCTCGCTCGCGGTGACCTCGACGAAGTTGTACTTCGGAGTGGGCACCCAGGCTTGCAGCCCCAGTTCCTCGGCCTCCTGGATCTCGTTGTAACGAACCAGGTTTCGAGCTCGACCGTGCAGCACCACGCTCCAGGCCCGGTCCTGCTCCACGTGGTCGGCTTCGAAGACCACCTCGGCGTTCAACGTCAGCTCGACCAGCTTGCTGCCCTCGGCCGTCCGGAAGTACAGCTTCCTGTCACGCACCGCGAAGTTGATCGGGAAGACGTCGGGCCGTCCGTCCGAGACCACCACGAGCCGGCCGATCCGCTCGGTGCCGAGCAGCTCCCAGCTCTCCTCGTCGCTCAGGACGACGACAGGATCGTCGATGTTCGGCTCACTCATGGCTCCTCCGATCCGGCGGCGTGCGCCTCGATATCACCGCCTCCAGCACATCACGGATCCGGGCGCGGCACAGGCGGATCGTGTGTCGAATCGCGCGGCATCCGTCACATCGATAGCGTGGGAGCCGCCCGACCTCACCGAGGAGCGTGCGAGATGACCCTGGCCACCACGTGGCACACCCGCGACGCCGACGCCGTCGCGGCGGCCCTCGACGTCGACCCCGCGGTGGGACTGTCCACCGGTGAGGTCGAGGAGCGCCGGCTCGAGCACGGGCCCAACGCCCTCGTCGAGGCGGCAGCCGTGCCCGGCTGGCGCAAGGTGCTCGCCCTGCTCGCCGACCGGATGACCCTCGTCCTCGTCGCCGCCGCCGTGGTGAGCGCCGTGGTCTCACGCGAATGGGAGACCCCCGTGGTCATCCTCGCCGTCATCACCCTCAACACGGTCCTGAACTACGTGCAGGAGCGACGGGCCGAGAACAGCCTGCAGGCGCTGCGGCAGATGGCCGTCGACACCGCGCGGGTCCGCCGCGACGGCCGCGAACAGCACCTGCCGCGCACCGAACTGGTGCCCGGCGACGTCGTGCTCCTCGAGGCCGGCGACTCCGTGCCCGCCGACGGCCGGGTCGTCACGGCGGCACGGTTGCAGGTCGCCGAGTCCGCGCTCACCGGTGAGTCCCATCCCGTCGACAAGACCGTCGAACCCGTCGACGACGAGCAGGCCCCGCTGGGCGACCGCGCCGACATGCTCTTCATGAACACCGAGATCACCCGCGGGCGGGGCGCGATGGTGGTCACGGCCACCGGGATGCAGACCGAGATCGGCGCGATCGCCACCCTGCTCGGTACCGCGGGGGTGGAGAAGACCCCGTTGCAGCGCCGCATCGACCAGCTCGCCAAGACCCTCACCATCGTCGCGCTCACCGTCGTCGCCGTCGTGTTCGTGCTCGGCCTGCTGCGCGGACAGTCGTGGTCCGACCTGCTGATCACCGCCGTCTCGCTCGCCGTCGCCACCATCCCCGAGGGGCTGACCGCGGTCGTCGCGTTCACCCTCGCGATGGGGGCGTCGCGGCTCGCCGCCCGCGGCGCCATCGTCAAACGGCTCGCCGCCGTCGAGACCCTGGGCAGCACCACCCACATCGCCACCGACAAGACCGGCACCCTCACCCTCAACGAGATGACGGTGCAGCGGCTGCTGGCCCGCGGCCGCAGCTTCCGCGTCACCGGAACCGGATACGAAACCGACGGCAAGATCCTCGTCGGCGACGGGCTGCCGCCCCCGGACCTGACCGCGCCGCTGCTCGGGATGGCCCTGTGCAACGACGCCGTCGTCCGCGACGGGGTGCTCGTCGGTGATCCCACCGAGGGCGCGCTGGTGGTGCTCGCCGAGAAGGGCGGCATCGACGTCGAGGGGGCGCGGCTCGCGGTGCCGCGGCTGGCGGAGGTGCCGTTCGACTCCGCCTACAAGTACATGGCGACCTTCCACGCCCTGCCCGACGGCGGGTCCCGGTGCTTCGCCAAGGGCGCTCCCGGTGCACTGCTCGACCGGGCCACCGCGATGCTCGACGGGGACGGCCCCGTCCCGCTCGACGACCGTCGCCGCGAGCGCCTCCGCTCGGCGGTGCAGTCGCTCGCCGCCGAGGGGTTGCGCACCCTGATGATCGCCGGCCGGGACCTGCACGCGGTGCCGCGGGGCGACGCGGAGGCACTGCAGCGTGCGGTGTCCGACCTGACCCTCTACGCCGTGGTCGGCATCGTCGATCCGCCGCGGACGGAGGCCGAGCGGGCCATCGAGGTGGCCCATGCCGCCGGCATCGAGGTGCACATGATCACCGGCGACCACCTCGTGACCGCGTCGGCGATCGCCGGCCGGCTGGGCATCGGTGGTGCCGCGGCCACCGGCGCCGATCTCGATGCCCTGAACGACGACGAGTTGCGCTCCCGGGCAGCAGATTTCGGGGTGCTGGCTCGCGTCGCGCCGGAGCACAAGATCCGGGTCGTCAAGGCGCTGCAGGCGAACGGCGAGGTCGTCGCCATGACCGGCGACGGCGTCAACGACGCGCCGGCCCTCGAGCAGGCCGACATCGGCGTCGCCATGGGAATCACCGGCACCGACGTGTCCAAGAGCGCGGCCGACATGATCCTCACCGACGACAACTTCGCGACCATCGTCGCCGCGGTCGAGGAAGGCCGCGGCATCTACGCCAACATCGTCAAGTTCGTGAAGTTCCAGCTGACCACGGCGTGGGGGTTCGTGCTGATCTTCCTCGTCTCCGGGGCGCTCGGACTGGCCGGGGGCGCACCGTTCACCGCCCTGCAGATCCTGTGGGTCAACATCATCATGGACGGTCCGCCGGCCCTCGCCCTCGGCGTCGACCCCACCGAGCCGGGCACCATGTCCCGGCCGCCGCGGCCGGCACACGAGCGTCTGCTCAGCCGCGACCGGCTCCGTCGCATCCTGGGGCTGGGCATCGTCATGACCGCCGGAACCGTCGCAGTGCTGCACTACGCGCCGCAGTGGTTCCCCGAGAGCGCCGGCGATCCGCTGTTCGCCACCACCCTCGCGTTCACCACGTTCGTCTTCTTCCAGGTGTTCAACCTGCTCAACGTCCGTTCGGAGCTCGGCTCGGTGTTCTCTCTGCAGACCCTCACCAACCACAGCATCTGGATCGCGCTCGTCGTGGTGGTCGTCCTGCAGGTCTGCGTGGTCCAGACGGCCTTCCTGCAGGGCTTCTTCGACACCACCGCGCTCACCTCGCAGCAATGGGCGCTCGCCGTCGGCGTCGGATCTTCGGTGCTGTGGGTGGACGAACTCGTCAAGGCCACCGGGCGGAGCCTGCGGCGCCGGCGTGGTGACGCGCACGCCCGGTCGGGCGCATAGTGGAAGTGGTGTCGCCCTCCGACGAGCACCGCAGAACGCGGAGGTGGGAACGATGGACATGGGCTTGATGCAGATGATGCACATGCTGATGATGCACATGCACCACATGCTGATGCCAGGAATGCCGATGCATCACATGATGCCGATGTGACGGCCTCACACATGCCGATGTGACGGCCTCACACATGTCGATGTGACGGCATCACATGTCGAGGTGAGGGCGTCACGGGAGGCCGTCGGGGCGGCGCCCGGATCAGCCGTGTGGGTGCCCGCCCTCGTGCGGATCCCTGTGCATGCTCTTGTAGAGGTGATGGCTGTACACCTGGAAGCCGAGCATCGCCTCGGTGTACTCCCGCCGCTCCGCGGTGGTCACGGCGTCGGCCAGGGCGACGATCCGTTCCAGGCGCGCTTGCAACTGCCGGTGCAGTTCGGCGGACAGGAAGGCGTAGAGCTTCTCGATCGAGCCGGTCTCGATCGCGCGCTCGGCCAACGGGATCACAGGGCCGACGTCGCCGCCCGCAGGCTTCACGCCGGTGAACGAGGCACCCTCGCCCGCGCGGTGCAGCCGGACCACGGTGTCGAAGAAGTAGAGATCGGCCACCTCGTGGGCGATCGGACCCTCCGCGCGCGCGGCTGTCGCCCGTTCGAACGCCGTGCGCACCTCGTCCTCGGCTTCGAGGGGAACGAACGGCAGGATCAGCTCGACGTTGTCGTCGCCCAGCGCCGCCTCGGCGGCCTTGACGACGGGGCCGTCCATGGAATCGCAATGCGGAGGCACGGAGTGCTCCTTCCGACGATCGGCGAACACGCTCGGTCCCAGGCTAGTGCCGTGGGGTGTCCGCGTCGAAGGGGCACACGTCCAGCAGGGGCCGCGAGCGCCTCGGCGGGGTCCGGGCGGAGGCGTGCGGGTCGATCGCGCCGGGCAAGGTCCGGGCCGACACCGTACATACAGTACGTACGGCGTGGCGGGTCCGGGCCGCGGGGGGTGGCCACCGGGCCTCGCGCCGTCCGGGTTCATCGCCGGGATGCGAACGACGGTTGACACGGGGGCGCGCGGCGGCGAACGTGGACGCATGAGGCGACGTCCCCGCGTCGACGTGCATCAACATGTGTGGCCGGCGTCCTTCGTCGACGCCCTCCGGGCGCGCAGTGCGCCGCCCCGGCTCGACGGCTGGGTGCTGCACCTGCCGGGCGAGCCGCCGTACCGGGTCGACCCCGCAGATCATTCGGTCGCCGCGCGGACGGCCCTCGCGGTCCGGGACGGGATCGATCTGGCGCTGGTGTCGCTGTCGAGCCCGCTCGGGATCGAGGAGCTGCCCGCCGAGGAGTCCCGGCCGCTGCTCGACGCGTATCACGAGGGGGCGTTGAGCCTGCCAGACCGGTTCGGTGTGTGGGCCGCAGCCGGTCTCGCCGAACCCGACCCGGAGACACTGCGTGAGGTCCTCGCGGCCGGCTGCGTGGGTCTGCAGCTGCCGGCGACGGCCCTGGCCGACTCGGCGGGCTTCGACCGGTGCGCGCCGCTGCTGGCGGAACTCGAGCGGGCACACAAGCCGCTGTTCGTGCATCCCGGTCCGGCCGCCGCGCCCGGCGCTCCGCCGTGGTGGCCGGCGATGGTGTCGTACGTGACCCAGATGCACGCCGCCTGGTTCGCCTGGCACGAGTTCGGGTCGCGCCGGTTCCCGGCGCTGCGGGTCCTGTTCGCGATGCTCGCCGGCCTGGCCCCGCTGCATGCCGATCGGATGGCGATGCGCGGCGGTCCCGGCGGCATCCCCGGGGCCGGGGTCTATGTGGAGACGTCGTCGTACGGGCGGGAGGTCGTCGCGGCGGTGACCGCGCGTCTGGGTGAGGACCGGGTGCTGCTCGGCTCCGAGCGGCCCTACGCGCGGCCCCTGGTGCTCGGCGGTGCCGCCGGCATGCGCCTGCGGACGGACAACCCGGCGCGCTTCTTCGCGATGGTGCCTGCGCAGACCCGTTGACACGGACGATCTGTCGCCGCGCCCGGCCCTCGCCCTGCGGATCGCGAACGATCCCGGGGCTCGACGGCGCTCGTGCGATTCGACGAGCGGCAGCGCTGGTCCCCGCGCCCGGTCGTGGACGACCACCACGAAGTGTGGCTGCGTTCGTGGCTGCCGGGCGGAGCACGATCACGGCGACGACGCGGGCGCCGTCGCGGTGGCGCCGGGTCTGCTGACGGAGACCGGCGTCTGCACTCCGGGAGTCTCGGTGGGGTCGAAGTAGCGTTGTCGCGCAGGAAGATTCGTGCGGGTACGGTCCTCGGCTCCGGTGCCGATCGCGTCCACGAGGTGACGAGCGACACGAATTCTCCGGACGTCGGCATTCGCACGTGCGCGCCCGGCGAACCGGTACCGGATCGCCGGCGGGGCGCTCCGGCCGCGTGCATCCGAACGGCCGGCGCGGACCGGTGAACCCCGTCGCCTGTGCCGGTCGTGGTGGTCTCCGAAAGCAACTGCCGCAGAATGGGACTGGTTATCGCCGCTGCGGGTGCGGCGGCCGGATCGCGGCGCGAGCTGTGGACGTCGTCTCGGGCGCGGCAGGTCGTGGACCGCTCCCTCGCCGGCGCGGCTCGTGCCGGGGTGGCCGAACTCACGTCCTCCCGATTCGAGGTCGGCTCGGCGTGTGCACGAGAATGGAGACTCGGCTGGTTTCGCACGCCGACACGATCCAGCGCATCCCGCACTATTCGAAGGTTCCCGCTCATGACGACGACGGCATCCGCATGCCCACCTGCCTCCGCAGCACCGGTGGCCGCCCCCGCGGCCGCCACGACACCGGACGCCCGGCCGCGGCGGGCCCGGGCGATGTGGGCGCTCGCCCTCGGCGGATTCGGCATCGGGACCACCGAGTTCGTCGCGATGGGCCTGCTGCCCGACATCGCGACCGGCCTCGGGGTATCCGAACCCACCGCCGGGCACGTCGTGTCGGCGTACGCCGCCGGTGTCGTCGTCGGTGCGCCGTTGATCGCGGCGCTCACTGCCCGGTTGCCGCGCAAGGCGCTGCTGATCGCGCTCATGATCGCCTTCACCGTCGGCAACGCGGCGACGGTGCTCGCGCCGAGTTACGGACTGCTCGTCGCCTCCCGGTTCGTCGCCGGGCTGCCGCACGGCGCGTACTTCGGGGTCGCCGCCCTCGTCGCCGCGCATCTGGCCGGCCGCGGGCAGCGCGCCCGGGCGGTGGCGCTGGTGATGATGGGCCTGTCGGTGGCGAACGTCGTGGGCGTGCCGGTCGCGTCGTGGCTCGGCATGGCGCTGGGCTGGCGCTCCGCGTTCGCACTGGTGGCGGTGATCGGCACGGTCACCGTCGCCGCGATCGCCGCGTGGGTGCCCGCCCTGGCGATCCGCACCACCAGCGTGAGGACCGAACTCGGCGCGCTGCGGCGCGGGCAGGTGTGGATGACGCTCGCGGTCGCGATGATCGGCTTCGGCGGCGTGTTCGCCGTCTACACCTACATCAGCACCACCCTGACCGACGTCGCCGGAGTGTCGAAGGCGCTGGTCCCGGTCGCCCTGATGCTCTTCGGGCTCGGCATGGTGCTCGGCAACGTGGTCGGCGGCCGCGTCGCCGACCGGGCCCTGGTGCCGGGCATCTTCACGACCATGACGACGCTGGCGGTGCTGCTGGCCGTGTTCGTCGCGGCCGCGCACAACCCGTACACGGCCCTGGCGATGGTGTTCCTCCTCGGCGCGGGTTGCGCCGCGGTCGGGCCGGGTCTGCAGATCCGGCTCATGGACGTCGCGGAGGACGCCCAGACCCTGGCCGCGTCGCTCAACCACGCGGCGTTCAACCTCGCGAACGCGTTCGGCGCCTGGATCGGGGGCGCGGTGATCGCCGCGGGTTTCGGCTACACCGCGCCGGCCGCCGTGGGTGCGGTGCTCGCGCTCGGCGGGGTCGCCGTCCTCGCCCTCGCCGTGCGACTGCCGTCGGCGCCGTGACCGGACCTCGTGATTGGATACCGACGTGACCGACCCCAGCACCACCGCTTCCGCCGTGCCCACCCCGCCCGACCCGTTCTTCACCGTCGGTACCCGGCTCGACAACGGACTCGGACGCACCGGCACGATCCACACCCCGCACGGTGACATCCACACCCCGGCGTTCGTCGGTGTGGGTACCAAGGCGACGGTCAAGGCGGTCCTGCCCGAGGCGATGAAGGAACTCGGGGCGCAGGCGCTGCTCGCCAACGCCTACCACCTGTATCTGCAGCCCGGATCGGACATCGTCGACGAGGCCGGTGGGCTCGGCAAGTTCATGAACTGGGACGGGCCCACCTTCACCGACAGCGGCGGATTCCAGGTGATGTCCCTCGGGGTCGGCTTCAAGAAGGTCCTGGCGATGGACGCCGTGGGCGTGCAGTCCGACGACGTCATCGCCGAAGGCAAGGAGCGGCTCGCGCACGTCGACGACGACGGCGTCACCTTCAAGTCCCACCTCGACGGCTCCCGGCATCGGTTCACGCCCGAGGCGTCGATGCGCATCCAGCATCAGCTCGGCGCCGACATCATCTTCGCGTTCGACGAGCTGACCACCCTGATGAACACCCGCGGCTACCAGGAGCGGTCCGTCGAGCGGACCCAGGCGTGGGCGGTGCGGTGCATCGCCGAGCACGAGAAGCTCACGGCGCAACGCGCCCACCGTCCGTACCAGGCGCTGTTCGGGGTGGTGCAGGGTGCGCAGTACGAGGACCTGCGCCGGCAGGCGTGCCGCGGTCTCGAATCGGTCGTCGGCGAGTCGGGCCGCGGCTTCGACGGCTACGGCATCGGCGGCGCCCTCGAGAAGCAGAACCTCGGCACCATCGTCCGGTGGTGCACCGAGGAACTGCCCGAGCACAAGCCGCGGCACCTGCTCGGCATCAGCGAACCCGACGACATGTTCGTCGCGATCGAGCACGGCGTCGACACGTTCGACTGCGTGAACCCGTCCCGGGTGGCGCGCAACGCGGCCATCTACCACCCGGACGGCCGGTTCAACATCAACACCAGCCGGTTCCGCCGCGACTTCACCCCCATCGACGAGGACTGCGACTGCTACACCTGCCGCCACTACACGCGCGCGTACATCCATCACCTGTTCAAGGCCAAGGAGATGCTGGCGTCCACGTTGTGCACCATCCACAACGAGCGGTTCACGGTGCGGCTCGTCGACGACATCCGCGCCGCCGTCGACGGCGGATACTTCGAGGAGCACAAGGCCGAGACCCTGGGCCGGTTCTACGCGCGGCGGTGAGCGAGGACCCGGCGGGCCGCGGCGGCCGGC
>NZ_AJFC01000230.1:0-4089 GCF_000256505.1 Rhodococcus sp. P14
CCGCGTAGGTGACCGGCATGACGACGATCTCGACGAGCGTCTTCCACAGGAACCCGACCACCACGTAGTTGACGAAGTCCGCCCACGTGGTGATGCCGATGACGCCGGCGGCGATCGCGCAGAAGATGAGCGTGTCGGCGAACTCGCCGACGACGGTGGAGCCGATCAGCCGAGCCCACAGGTGCTTCTCCTTGGTGATCTCCTTGATACGCACCAGCACGTAGGAGTTGAGCAGCTGCCCGACGAGGTAACCGGCGAGACCGGCCAGCAGCAGTCGCGGCACCACCCCGAGGACCGCCTCGAACGCCGGCTGGTTCTCGTAGAAGTCGGCGGGCGGCAGCTGTTGGGCGATCCAGAAGCACAGCGCGGCCAGCGCCACCGCGCCGAAACCGTAGTACACGGCGCGCCGGGTTGCGGCGAAGCCGTAGACCTCGCTCAGGACGTCGCCGACGATGTAGGCGAGCGGAAACAGGAAGAACGCACCGTCGGTGATGATCGGCAGGACCTGTAGCGGGCCGAGCGCCCATTCGGCGTCGCCGAAGAACGCCACGCCCTTGCCGGCGGCGACGTTGGAGATGATGAGCACCGCCGTGAACAGGGCCACCAGTCCGGGGTAGTGGCTGCGGACCACGCGGGCGAAGTGCGTGTGGTCGGATTGCTGGGTCTGCACGTGCTCTGTCACCCGGCCATCCAAGCACTCGGGCGGGCGGAAGGCGAAGAACGGACGAACAGGACGCGGACCCCGGGCCGGCGGATCGGGGCCCGCGACCCGCGGTCAGGGGGCTACGCGCCCACCCGTGGCGACGCGGTAGGCGTACGCGTAGGCGATGGTGGTGACGGGCACGGTGACCAGCAGGCCGACGTAGCACAGCAGCGCGCCGACGAAGTTGATCGCGGACAGCACCAGCCACAGCAGGATCAGCTGCCCGACGTTGGCCGCGGCCGCGGACGCGCTCGACTTGATCGCCGTGACCGCGTCCTGCCGCTGGTCGATGACGAAGTGCAGCGCCCACACGGTCAGGAAGGCGACGACGATGCCACCGACGATGACGAGCGAACCGAGCAGTGTTCCCAGCGCGATGAGCAGGGACACGAGCAGGATGGGACCGAGGCTGCCGACGCGGAAGAAGTCCTTGAGCGCCGGCTTGTGACCGTCCAGCTCGTACAGGGCCCCGCGCACCCCGGCCGCCTGGACGACGAGCATGCCGATGACGAACGCGACGATCAGCACGATCATCACGGCGATCCCGACGCCCGACATGCCGGTGCTGTAGCCGTAGCGGTCCGTCGTGGTCGAGGCCATCACGACCCCGAACATCAGGGCGCCGAACACCAGGGCGGCCACGACGATCACCCCGGCGAGGCTCAGCCAGCCGCCGACATTCTCACTGAACTTGCGCCACCCGTAGCTCAGGGCGGCGCCGATGTCGATCTGCGGGCGCGAGGAACCGAAGCCGGGCGGGTAGCCCGGAGCTCCGTAGCCGGGGGGCGGTCCGTACCCGGCGGGGCCTCCCGCCGGCGGTGACCCGTACGGTGCCCCGCCGTACGGGTCACCGGGCTGCTGCGGTGCCCCGCCGTACTGGGGGCCGCCGTACTGGGGAGCGCCGTACTGGGGAGCGCCGTACTGGGGAGCGCCGTACTGGGGAGCGCCGTACTGGGGAGCGCCGTACTGGGGAGCGCCGTACTGGGGAGCGCCGTACTGGGGAGCGCCGTACTGGGGAGCGCCGTACTGGGGAGCGCCGTACTGGGGAGCGCCGTACTGGGGAGCGCCGTACTGGGGAGCGCCGTACTGGGGAGCGCCGTACTGGGGAGCGCCGTACTGGGGAGCGCCGTACTGGGGAGCGCCGTACTGGGGAGCGCCGTACTGGGGAGCGCCGTACTGGGGAGCGCCGTACTGGGGAGCGCCGTACTGGGGAGCGCCGTACTGGGGAGCGCCGTACTGGGGAGCGCCGTACTGGGGAGCGCCGTACTGGGGAGCGCCGTACTGGGGAGCGCCGTACTGGGGAGCGCCGTACTGGGGTGGCGGGCCCTGCGGCGGACCGTAGCCGGGCGGTGGCGTGCCGTAGCCCGGTGGGTAACCCTGGGGCGGGCCGTACCCGGGCGGTGGGCCGTACGGCTGTGCGCCCGGGTGCTTGTTCGGATCCTGCGGATCGGAAGTGGGTTCGTAGCCCCCGCTGGTCATCGTGGTCCTCGTGATTCGTGACGTGCCGCTTCGTGGAACGCCGTACCCGTCAGGGTGCGACGCCGCGTCCGGTGGTCACCCGGTAGGCGTAGGTGGAAGCGATGATCGTGAGCGGGATGGTGACGAGCAGACCCAGCCCGCACGGGATCGCACCGAGGATGTTGATGCCCACCAGAGCGAGCGCCAGCAGCAGCAGCGGCCCCACATTGGACGAGATGGCCCGGAAGCTGGACTTGATCGCGTCCACCGGCTGCTCGTTCCGGTCGATGACGAACTGCAGCGTCCACCAGGTCAGGAAGATGACGATGAAGCCGGGGATGATCAGCAGGATGAAGCCCACCACGGTCATGAGCGAGACGAGCAGGCTCGCGACCACCACGGCGCCGATGTTCTCGAACTGGAAGAAGGACCCGAACGACGGGCGGTTGCCGTCGGTTTCGTGCAGCGCGCCGCGCACGTAGGCGGCCTGGATCAGGATGCTGACGAACACGCTGACGATCGCGCCGATGATGCTGAGCGCCGACAGTTCGTTCGTGTCGAAGCCGCCGAAGATCACGTTGATCACGAACTGGATCAGCGCCGCCGCGACGACGAAGGCGATCCAGACGCCCGCGTTCTGGCTGAACTTCTTCCAGCCGTAGCCGATGGCCTCACCGACGTTGAGCTGCGTGGGGGCGCCGAATCCGCCGTACTGGCTACTGCCCGGCGGGTAGTTGCCCGGCGGGGGCGGGTAGCCGCCCTGCGGCGGGTAGTTCCCCGGCGGGGGCGGGTAGCCCCCGGGGGGTGGGTAGTTGCCCTGCGGAGGGGGGTAGTTGCCCTGCGGAGGGGGGTAACCGCCGGCAGGCGGGTAGTTGCCCTGCGGAGGCGGGTAACCGCCGGCAGGCGGGTAGTTGCCCTGCGGAGGGGGGTAGTTGCCCTGCGGAGGCGGGTAACCGCCGGCAGGCGGGTAGTTGCCCTGCGGGGGCGGGTAGTTCCCGGGCGGGGGATAGCTGCCGGGAGGGGGCGGGTAGCCGCCCTGCTGTGGGTCGGGTTCGCCGCCCTGGTTGTAGGGCTCTTTGCTGGGGTCGTAACCGCCGGTCGTCATCGGATCCTTCTCGAGGGGAGGGTGGAGCCAATCGCGTTGTCGACTGCGCACACTACGTCCGACGCGTCCGAATTGCACGATCACCGGAACTTCCGCGAGCCGGACGAGCGGCACGAAACGGACCGGTGCCGGGCGCGCGGAGGGTGTCACCAGCCGCCGTCGTACACCCACGGCTCCCGCGGGAGCCGGGCCGGATCCCATCGCTCGAGCAGCAGTCCCAATGTGACGGGTTCGTCCTTGTCCGCCAGGTCGAGCGAGACCGCGATCCGGCCCAGCACGTCGGCTGCGGTATGGCCCAGCGCCGCCTGGTCGGTGAGCGTCACCGCGCCGTCGCGTTTGGCGAGGCGCTTGCCGTGCACGTTGAGCGCCAGCGGCACGTGCGCGTACGTGGGCACGGGAAGCCCGAGCAGCGCCGCGAGGTAGGCCTGCCGGGGAGCGGAGGTCAGCAGGTCGTCGCCGCGGACCACCTGGTCGATGCCCTGGGCCGCGTCGTCGACGACGACGGCCAGGTTGTAGGCGGGAATGCCGTCGCCGCGGCGCAGCACCAGGTCGTCGACCACACCCGTGAAGTCGCCGTGCACCACGTCGTGCACGGTGAAGGTCGAGGCGCCGGACCGCAGGCGGATCGCGCCCGGCCGGCCGGATGCCCGTTTCGCTGCCCGCTCGGGTTCGGTGAGCGTGCGGCACGTGCCCGGGTAGGCGCCCTGCGGGGCGTGCGGCGCGGACGCCGCGTGCTGGATCTCGCGTCTGGTGCAGAAGCACTCGTAGGTCAGACCCGCGCGGGTGAGGCGGGCGATCGCGGCGTCGTAGAGCGGCAGCCGCC
>NZ_AJFC01000231.1:0-23422 GCF_000256505.1 Rhodococcus sp. P14
GGTGGACGACCTCGTCGTCCCAGTCGAGGCCCAGTGCGGCGAGGTCGGCGAGTTGACGTTCCTGCGCGCCCGGCCGGACCCGGTCGAGATCCTCGACGCGGAGCAGAAACCGGCGCCCGGTGCTCCGGGCGAACAGCCACGCGAGGACCGCCGTGCGCAGGTTCCCGAGATGCAGGTCGCCCGACGGGCTCGGGGCGAACCGGCCGGCCCCTGCCCGCGCGTCCCCGGCCGAATGTGACATCTGGTCAGACTATCGACTGCGATGTCACATTCGGTCACGTGTGCGGCGGCCGGGTGGCGGGTCACGCGGCGGGGCGGCCGAGCAGGACGGAACGCTGGGCGTGCACGGTCTCGCGGATCGCGGCGACGACGGCGGCGACCTCCGGCCGGCGCAGCGTCTCCGACCGCGCCACCATCCAGTAGTTCAGCCGCGCCTCCACCTCCGCGGGCAGGATCCGCACCAGGTCGGCGTGCCGGTCGGCCATGAAGCACGGCAGCAACCCGACCCCGGCCGCGGCGCGGGTGGCCTCGACGTGGACGAACACGTTGGTCGAACTCACCGACTCGTGCATGTCCGGGGCGATGCGACGGGCCAGGTCCAGGTCGTCGACCTGCAGCATCGAGTCGATGAAGTACACCAGCGGGTGACGGCCCAGTTCGCGCACCGTCGTGGGAGCGCCGTGCTCGTCGACGTAGGCCCGCGCCGCGTACAGGCCGAGGGTGTAGTCGGCCAGCCGGTGCGCCTCGGCCCGATGCACCTGGGGGCGTCCCACCACCACCTCGAGGTCGAGCCCGGACCGCTGCTGCGACGCGCGACGGGTGGCCGCGACGATCTCCACCGCGACGCCCGGGTGCCGTCGCCGCACCAGCGCGCCGGCCGGCGCCGCGATGTAGGCGCTGAAACCGTCGGTGGCCGAGACCCGCACGACACCCTCGAGGCCGCGGTCCCCGCCGGGACCGGCCAGTCCGGACACGGCGGCCTCGATCCGCTCGGCCGCGGCGAGTGCCGAGCGGCCGAGCTCGGTGAGTTCCCACCCGCCCGACGCGCGGGCCAGCACGCGCCCGCCGAGGCTCTTCTCGAGCGCCGCGATGCGACGGGCGATGGTGGTGTGGTTGACGCCGAGGTCCTCGGCGGCGGTCGTGAACCGACCGGTGCGGCCGACGGCCAGCAGAACCAGCAGGTCATCGGCCGACGGCGCGCTCATATGTGCATTCTTGCAGATCTGCTCTGCGGATCGCGTCATTGTGCATGCAGATCTGCGCATCGATACTCGGCACATGCCTTCAGAAGTGTTGCCCGTCACAGTCGGATCGAGGAGGACGAACCCATGAGTGTCGAACAGTCGCGGCCCGGCGGCCGCGCACCGGACGAGACCCCCACCTCGGGTCTGCGCAAGGTCGTCGGCGCCTCGATGGCCGGCACCGTCGTCGAGTGGTACGAATTCTTCCTCTACGGCACCGCCGCCACCCTGGTGTTCTCCAAGGTCTTCTTCCCCGACAACGGCAACGAACTCGACGCGATCATCGCGGCGTTCGTCACATACGCCGTCGGTTTCGTCGCACGGCCCCTCGGCGGCGTCGTGTTCGGGCACTTCGGTGACAAGTTCGGCCGCAAGAAGCTGCTGCAGACCAGTCTCGTGCTCGTCGGCGTCGCCACCTTCCTCATGGGCTGCCTGCCCACCTTCGGCGCCATCGGCTACTGGGCGCCCGCGCTGCTCGTCACGCTGCGCTTCGTGCAGGGCTTCGCCGTGGGTGGCGAGTGGGGCGGCGCGGTGCTGCTCGTCGCCGAGCACAGCCCGGACCGTTCCCGCGGCTTCTGGGCCTCGTGGCCGCAGGCCGGCGTCCCGATGGGCAACCTCGTCGCCACCGTCGTGCTGCTGGTCCTGACCACGACGCTGTCCGACGCGGCGTTCCTCTCGTGGGGCTGGCGCATCGCGTTCTGGCTGTCGGCGGTCATCGTCCTGGTCGGCTACTACATCCGCACCAAGGTCACCGACGCACCGATCTTCCTCGAGGCTCAGCGTGAGGCCGAGCAGCTGAAGTCCAGCTCGTACAGCGTCGTCGAGGTCGTCAAGCGCTACCCGCGCGGTGTGTTCACCGCCATGGGCCTGCGTTTCGCCGAGAACGTCATGTACTACCTCGTCGTCACCTTCTCGATCACGTACCTCAAGGTGGTCGTCGGCGCGGACACCGCCACCATCCTGTGGTGGATGCTCGCCGCGCACGCCGTGCACTTCGCGATCATCCCCGTCGTCGGGCGCCTGTCCGACACCTTCGGCCGCCGCCCGGTGTACATGGTCGGGGCCGTCACCGCCGGCACCTGGGGCTTCTTCGCCTTCCCCATGATGGACAGCGGCCACAACGCCCTGGTGATGTCCGCCATCGTCATCGGCCTGGTGTTCCACGCGTTCATGTACGCCGGTCAGCCCGCGATCATGGCCGAGATGTTCCCGACCCGGATGCGCTACGCGGGTGTCTCGCTCGGCTACCAGGTGACCTCCATCGTCGCCGGCTCGCTCGCACCGATCATCGCGACCGCCCTGCTCAGCCGCTACGGCAGCGCCGTCCCCATCGCGGTCTACCTGGCCGTGGCGTCGGTGGTGACGATCATCGCCGTCGTCGCCGCCCGGGAGACCAAGGGGATCAGCCTGCGCGACGTCGACGCCGCGGACGTGCGGGCCGTCGACGCCGAGAAGACGGCGGTGCCCGCATGAGTGCCCGCACCGCACTGGTCACCGGCGGAGCGAGCGGCATCGGCGCTGCCTGTGCCCGGGAACTCGCCGCCCGCGGCGTGCACGTCACCGTCGCCGACGTCGACGAGGTGGCCGCCAAGACCCTCGCCCACGACATCGGGGGACGGGCGTGGGGGGTGGACCTGCTCGACACCGACCAGCTCGACGGGCTCCGGCTCGAGGTGGACATCCTCGTCAACAACGCCGGCATCCAGGTCGTCCGGCCGATCGAGGAATTCGCGCTCACCGATTTCCGCCGCATCCAGACGCTCATGGTGGAAGCGCCGTTCCTGCTCGTGAAGGCGGTCCTTCCGCACATGTACGAGCGCGGTTTCGGGCGCATCGTCAACGTGTCGTCGGTGCACGGCCTGCGGGCGTCGGCCTTCAAGTCCGCGTACGTCACCGCCAAGCACGGCCTCGAGGGGCTGTCGAAGGTCACGGCCGTCGAGGGCGGTCCGCACGGCGTCACCAGCAACTGCGTCAACCCGGGTTACGTGCGAACGCCATTGGTGGAGAAGCAGATCGGTGACCAGGCCCGGCTGCACGGCATCGACGAGGAACGCGTGCTCGCCGACGTGCTGCTCACCGAACCCGCGATCAAGCGGCTCGTCGAACCCGAGGAGGTGGCCTCCCTCGTCGCGTGGCTGGCCTCGGACGACGCCGGCATGGTCACCGGCGCGTCCTACACGATGGACGGCGGCTGGACCGCGCGCTGACCCACCCCCGGGGTGCGTGGTGCGTGGGTGTGTGGCCGAATGTCACATCGCGTCGATCAGATCGACCGCGTGTGACATTCGGCCACAAGCATTCTGGAAGCAGTCAGCGGGCGTCGGCGCCGTCGAGGGACAACTGGATCTGGGTGTGCAGCGCGTGGGTCAGGTACTCCGGCGGATACAGTTCCGGACTGGCGATCGCGTCGAGAGCCAGACCGTTGACCGCGGCCAGCAGCAGAGCCGCCCGGGTCTCGGCCTCCGCGGTGCCCATCCGGATCAGGACGGCGGACACCGCGGTGCGCATCGTGAACAACGTCGTGTGCCGGATCCTGCTCAACGAGGGCGACGTCGCGGCGCGCACGGTGAACGCCGCCATCACGTGTGCCTCGGCGCTGCGCTGCTCGTCGAGCGGCAGCAACTGGCTCAGCGCCGCGAACAGGGTGCGCGCCGGATCGATGTCCGGGTCGACGGTGCTCAACCGCGTCAGCACCCGCTCGGCGAGCGAACGGAACGAGTAGGCGAGCATCTCGTCCTTGGTGGGGAAATGGTGCTGGACGGCGCCGATCGATACACCCGCATGGCTGGCCACCTCGCGCACGCTGGCGCCGTCGAGCCCGATCCGTGCCGCGACCTCGAGCAGGGCAGCGGCGAGACGCGTGGGGCTGGTGGTGGCATAGGGACGCGCGCGCATGGATGCACCGTACCTGCAGGTATCTCCATACGTCGGTATGGGGCACCGCACGACACCTGCCCGATGTGTCCGGTCCACCTTCCGCGGTCGGACCCCGGTCAGAAATCCTCGTCGACGCAGGCCAGACGAGCACCGGCCATGCCGGCCTCCCCGGGGCCGGTCTTGGTGCGCTCGGCGTGGAGCACCACCGAATTCGCCTCGTCGTCGCGGAACTCCCAGTCGACCGTCGTCGACGCCTGAGCGTTGCCGTTGCCGTCGGTGGTGATGTCGAGCCAGACCTCGTTCCCGGGATTGGCGAAGGCGGGATCCGTCGACGGGGATTGCGGGGTGGCCGCCGGGTCCACGTCGTTCTGATAGTGCGGACCGGCGTCCGACGGCTTCGGCCCGCACGGCTGCGTGTGGACGTGCACGCCGAAGTCACGGGTGGGTGCCAGCCCGCTCGCCTCGAGCGTGACCGTCGTGCGTCCACCCTCCTCCTCGGATTCGACGGTCACCGTCGAACCGACTGGGACGGCGGCCTCGTCGTAGGTGAATGCGTTGTCGTCGCCACCGCCTGCGCCGGGCAGCTCGAAGGCCACTCCGTCCGTGCCGGGCAGTGCCGTGGGCATGCCGGTGGTCGTCGTCTCCGAGGTGGGGGGCGTCTCGACGGTGGCCTGGTTCTCCGTCGAGGAATCATCGCCGCCGCACCCCGCGACGACGAGTGCGGTCAGGGACACGCCTGCGATAAGGGTTGTGCGTCGTGTGTTCATGTGTCGGCGGTACCCACGGTGCGTCGTGCCGAACCCGCGACGGGACCCTTACCTGGACATCCCGCCGATGATCAGGGACAGGCCCGCCCCGAGGAGCCAGACGTCCTTGGCGATCGGCGTGCCCTGCTGGGTCGGGCGGAAGGATCCGCCCTCGTGCATGCCGGGCATCTTCCAGTACATCGCGAGCAGGCCCGAACTGAACGCTGTCAGTGCGGAACCGGCCACCACGGGGGAGACGAAGGGGGCCAGCAGCAGGGCGCCGACGCCGATCTCGGCGGTCGACAGGGTCTGGCCGAACGTCTCCGGCCGCATCTTCCCGAGCCGGGGGAGCGCCTTGCTCGCCATGTCCTGCAGCCCGGCCGCGGCCTCGGGCGGGAGATCGCGCTTGCCCAGCCCGGAATTGAGGATGAAGGCGCCGGTGGCCAGCCGGAGCGGAACGTTGCTCAGTCGCACGGGAACCTCCGGAGGATCGGATGCCGCTGATTATCCCGCATTCCCCCGGCGGCGGGAACTCCCCGCGGCCGGGTACGGCCGGCGGCTCCTCTTCGGCAGCGTCCGTCCGCCGGCCGCCCACGGTGACGCGACCGCTGCGAACCGCGGAGCGCACCGCGGGCGACGCCGCCGACGCGCTCGGGGAGTCCCGCCCCGGAAGCCGCGCGGCGACCGCCGAATCTGCCTCGGCGGCAGGGTGATCCGTGCTCATCCGGGTATCACCGCGCGGGGCACGCCGGCACGCAACTGCACGTCCACCACGAAATCGCCGTCCTCGGGGGTGTAGCGGCGGCGCGGGTCGTGGTCCTCCACCCGGAAACTGTCGAGGGCGGGCGAGTGGGTGGTGACGGCGACCGTGCCGCCGTCGAGATCGAACTGCAGCAACCGCTGGAATCCCGTCGCGCGCCGGCCGTCGACGAGGAAGTACTGATAGTCGGCGAGCATCTCGACCACGCGCCGGTCACTGCCGGGGATCGGGCGGTCGGTCACCGTCGTCTGCCCGTCGACGTGCCCGGACAGCACCATGAACACCGACTCGTGCGGCACGACGAGCCGGTTCCAGATCTGCTGGCCGGAACTGCCGCCGATGTCGCCGAATCCACTCATCCGGAGACGGCCGTCCTCGTCGAGGTAGTAGTGCGCGGCGACGATCGTGTTGCGGTCGGGATGGGCGGCCAGCACCCCCTCGGCCCAGTGCATCACGTGCTCCGGCGGGTTGTAGCCGAGGTAGAGGACGAGGAAGGGGGTGCCGGCGATCTCGAACAGGTCGTAGTGCGCCGAATTGTCGGCGTCGGTCACCGAGTCACCCCACTGCGGCCGGTCGCGGTACCGCTGCGGCCCGAAGTACTCGTTGTACAGCGCATGGTTGCGTTCGTGCTCGCCCGGCACGAGCCGGCCGGCGACGTTCCACAGGTTGTCGTGGTTGCCGGGCAGGACCCCGTAGGGCACGCCGGCCGCCTCGAGAATTCCCATCGCCTCCGACGCGACCTCGAACTCCGTGCGGGCGCGGGCGTCCGGGGCGCCCGGCCGGATCCACGACTGGATCAGGTCCCCGGTGTGCACGGCGTAGGCGATCTTCCGGGCACGGGCCTGCTGCGCCGTCCACGTGGTCATGTCCCGGAAGACGGCGGTGTCGTCGCGGGCGAGGTACTGGGTGTCGGTGAGGTGCTGGATCGCGAAGTCGTAGTCCGCCGGGTCGGCGAACGCCTGGTCCGGTGCGGCGTCGCGGAAGCTCCGGTCGCGACGGGGCGCGTCGATCACCAGGATCTCCAGGGGGCCGGCGACGTCGGTGACCCGCGCCTCGAGCACGATCGGTCCGCCGGGCACCTCGGGCCGCGCGACGGCCCGCGGCTCGCCCCACGAACCGTCGGTGCGCACGTGCAGGGCGAGGTCGTCGAGGTTGACGCTGCGGCCCTGCCACCGGAGCGTCACCGACTCGGTTCCGGGGGGAAATTCGAGTTCGTAGCGGACATAGGGATACTCGTCGAACTCGTCGCCGACGGACGCCGGTGCGCCGCGCTCGCCGACGGCGCGCGGGAGCGGCGGGTCGGCGGAATCGGTCACCCCCGCGTACATCGTCGCGGACGTCGCCGGGACGTCGGCGGTCAGTCCCGTCGCCGGGATGCCGACGGACGTGACGGGCGCGGGCGGGGTGACCTCGGCGGGACCGGACAGGAGGGCGGCCACGGCCAGCAGCGACACCGGAAGCCACCAGCCCGGAGCGCGCATGCCCCGAGGCTACCGCCGGTCAGGCGCGAGGTTACCGCCGATCAGGCGCGACGCCCCAGGTGCGCGAGCACCCGGGTCTGCCGGTCGGCGTCCGCGGGCACCTCGACGGCCGGTCCGCAGACTCCCTCCATCCGGATCGAGTCACCCAGGGCCTGCGCCGTCGCCTCCACGAAGTCGAGGTCCTCGTCGTCGACGGTGTCGTCCAGGCCGGCGGCGCGGGCGAGGTCCCAGGCGTGCACCACGAGGTCGAAGTTGTAGAACCGCGCGACGGTCGCGGCGAGGGTGGTGCGGCCGAAGTGGCCGTCGTACTCGAGGCCGGCGCGCCACGGATCGTCGAGGATCGTCTGCATGCCGTCGCGGGTGGCGGCCCAGGCTCCGGCCGGGTCGGTGTCCGGCGACGGGCCGGCGGGCAGTTCCAGGCCGACGACGGGGACGATCTGCCGTTGCGTGTCGACGACGTGCCGCAGCACGTCGCGGGCGGACCAGCCCGCGCAGGGCGACGGCGCGTCCCATCGGTCGGCGGGCACGGCCTCGACGCGTGCGGTGAACTTCGCCGCGAGTTCGCGGTAGTGACGGGCGGGGGAGAGGGTCTCGGTCATCTGGTGTTCGGCGCGGATACTGCCTCGTTGACGAGGGAGCACAAGCGCCGTCCTCCTTTCTCGGTGTCGGGGTGGTGTCGGGCACACGTGTCGGTGGGTGCGGCTACCGTGCCGGGCATGGGGGGGCGAGGTGGTGCGCTACAACTACCGGTTGCGGCCGGGCCGCGCCGCCGAACGTGCCCTGCTCGACGAGTGGCATCGCTGCCGGTTCCTGTGGAACGAGGCGGTCCACCAACAGAAATCCGGTGCGAGACCCACCTTCGGGAAGCTGAGCAGACTGCTCACCCGGGCGCGGCAGCAGTCGTCGTGGCTGCGGGCCGGATCCCAGGTGGCCCAGCAGCAGACGCTGCGGACCTACGCCCGCGCCCTGGACGACTCGTTCCGGATCACCGGGCGGGGCCGGCCGCGGTGCAAGGCCCGCAAGAAGGCGTTGCCGACGCTCGAGTACACCCGCCGCGGCTTCACCCTGCGCGAGGGCCGGTTGGTGCTCGCCAAGGGGGTCAGTGTCCCGGTGGTGTGGTCGCGGGAGTTGCCGTCCGAGCCGTCGAGTGTGCGCATCACCCGGGATCCGCTGGGGCACTGGTACGCCTCGTTCGTCGTCACCCGCGATGCCGAACCGGTGCCCGCGGCCCCCGAGGGTTCGGCGATCGGTGTCGACTGGGGCGTGAGCAGGACCGCGACCACCACCGACGAACGGTTCGACCTGCCGCACCGGCAGCACCGCAGCCGCTGCGCGGCGGAGCTGGCCAAGGTGCAACGCACGATGACGCGCCGGCGACCGGGCAGGGGACGCCCGGCGTCGAACGGCTACCGGCGGGCCCGTAAGCGGGCGGCGAAGATCCAGCAGAAGGCCGCGGCGCGGACCCGGCACGAGGCGCGGGTGTGGGCGCGGCGGGTGGTCGCCCAGCATGCGGTGATCGCGGTGGAGGATTTCCGGCCGCGGTTCCTGGCCAAGTCCACGATGGCGCGCAAGGCCGCGGACGCGGCGATCACCGCGACCAAACGCGAACTCGTCGAGCGGGGCAGGCGGGCCGGCCGGAAGGTGGTGCTGGTGCGGCCCGCGTACACGAGCATGACGTGTTCGAGGTGTTTCGCGAGAGCCAAGCAGCCCCTCGGACTCGAGCAACGCATCTTCCGGTGCCCAGCCTGCGGCTACAGCGGATGCCGGGATCGGAACGCTGCCGGAGTGGTTCTGGCTGTGGCGGAGCGTGGCCACACCGGTGTCGACGACGTCAGACAAGCGGATCACCTCCTCGGTGGTGCGGTTGCGGTCTGAGCCGGGAATCTCCAGCCTTCAGGCAGGAGAGGCGTTAAGCCACGGATTCTTCCGCCCCGCGGTCGCCGAGGGATTGGATACTTCGGACATCGAGGGCCGAGCCCGGGCCGTGCCACCGCGGCGCCTCCCCGGCGAGCAGGGCGGTGGGCGTCAGGGTGGAGATCCTGCGCGTCTCCCGGTTCAGGTGCGACTGGTCGCTGTAGCCGGCGGCCGCGGCGAGCTCGGCCAGGCCGCGCGCGGGTGCGGCGTCGGCCAGGGCCATGAACCGCTGCAGGCGCAGGATCGATCGCAACGTGGCCGGGCCGTACCCGAACGCCTCGTTGCAGCGGCGCTGCAGCTGACGTTCGGTGAGCGCGGCGGTCTCGGCGAGCGCGCCGACGCTCCACGAGTGTCCGGAGAGCGCCTGCCGGAGATGCCCGATCAGCGGGTCGGGAGCAAGGCCGTGCGCGAGCCAGCGCCGCACCGCGGATTGGAACACCTCGAGCCGTTCGGGGGCGGTCCGGGCGTTGTCGAGCCGGTCGGCGAGTGGTCGGGCCCCTGCCGAGCCGATCAGGTCGTCCAACCCGACGCGGGTATCGCGGAGTTGCGCGGCCGACGCGCGCAGGGCGAACGAGGCGAGACCGGGGCGGAACCGCACCCCGGCGGAGACGATGCCGGGCGGCAGGGTGAACGACCACGCGGACGTTTCCGGGCCGCACACGCGGATGCCGACGCCGGCGATCCACAGGACGTCGACGCATCCGTCCGGCACGAGGAGGTGACTCTGCCCGTCGGAGACCGCCGACCACACGCACACCACGTGCTCGGCGAGGTCCGCGCTGGGAGCGCTCGGCACATACCACCTCATGGCCCACGAGCGTAGGCGCCGGCACCGACAACCGCTGCCCGCCTGGGGAACCGGACTCCGCTACGGCCGGTACGGCAGGTGCCGCACCGCGAGGGTGAGCGCGACGGCGGCCGCGGTGGCGATCCACAGGGCGTGCAGTCCGAGCATCCGATGCGCCGCGGCGCCGCCGACGGCGCCGGTCACCAGTCCCAGCCACAGACCCAGGTACGGCAGCCAGGTCCAGCGGGGTCCGCCGAACATCGCGGCGGCGAGCCGCTGCCCGATCTTGACGAGCGCCCCGGTCATGTACGTCAGGGCCACGCTCACCTCACCGTCGCGCTGGAACACCGAGTTCTCCGCACCCATGGCGAGGGTCATCGCCACCACCGCGACGGGCGTCCAGCCCGCGGTGTGGGCGAGCGCCCCGAGCAGCAGGAGCGCGGAGACCGTGGCGAGCACGGCGGTCTTGCGGGCGCGACGGCTGCGGTCGGACAGTTGCGCGACCACCCCACCGAGGACGACGCCGACGAGGAACAGGCCGATGACCCCGGCGGTGAGCGCGGCGGGACCCCAGGTGCCCTCGGCCAGGCCGACGCTCAGCCGGGTGGAGTTCCCGCTCATGAACGACACGAACACGCCGCCGAGGGTGATGAACCCGAGGGCGTCGACGAACCCGGCGAGGCCCGACAGTGCGACGGCGAGGGCCGTGAGTTGTCTGCCGTATCCGACCACGGACGAATCGTAATCAATCCGTGCTGTTACCTCTGGTAACGAAAGGGATGTCCGGTGCGACCTCCCGGAAACACCCTTTCGTTCCCCCGCGGAGGGTGCTGCCGTGCCGCATCCCGCCCCCAGGAGTACCCAGCGTGTTCGCCTCACCGTCCCGCCAGTCCCCGCATCACCGCACACAGGGATGGAGCGCCGGACTCGCTGCGGCGGCCCTGCTGCTGACCGGATGCGCCACGGCGACCGACATCGGCACCCGGACCCACGCGCCCACCGTCGCCGCGACCCCGACGACCACCCCCGCACCGGCCCCTGCGACGCCGCCGACCCCCGTCCCTGCCGACGTGTCCGCCACGCCGGCGCTGGCCGCGCTCGCGACCCTGCCGATCAAGGGCCGAGCACCCAAGACCGGCTACGACCGTGAGCTCTTCGGACCGGCGTGGAGCGACGACGTCGACGTCGACGGCGGCCACAACGGGTGCGACACCCGCAACGACATCCTGCGGCGCGACCTGGTCGACATCACCTACAAGACCGCCACCCGGGACTGCGTCGTCCTCTTCGGCACCCTCCACGACGCCTACACGGGCACGACCATCGACTTCCGTCGCGGCCAGGACACCTCCGCCGACGTGCAGATCGATCATGTCGTCGCACTGTCCGACGCGTGGCAGAAGGGCGCCCAGCAGCTCGACGAACAGACCCGCGCGAACTTCGCCAACGATCCCCGCAACCTGCAGGCCGTCGACGGTGCCGCCAACCAGCAGAAGGGCGACGGCGACGCCGCGACCTGGCTGCCCCCGAACCGGTCGTACCGGTGCACGTACGTCGCGCGCCAGATCGAGGTCAAGGCCCTCTACGGGTTGTGGGTGACCCAGGCCGAGCACGACGCGATGGTCCGTGTCCTCACCGGGTGCGGTGCCGCCGCCCCTGCCACGACCCCGGTCCCGGAACCCGCGCCTGCCACGAACCCGGTCCCCGCGCCTGCCACGACCCCGGTCCCGGAACCCGTCCCGTCGGTGGCTCCGGAGCCGGCTCCGGCCGTGGTGTACCGCAACTGCGCCGAGGCGCGGGCCGCCGGCGCGGCGCCGCTGTACGCCGGTCAGCCCGGGTACAGCGAGAACATGGACGGTGACGGCGACGGCGTCGCCTGCGAGTGAGCTGTGGTGGACAGCCGCGCCTCGTTCAGTCGTACGCACCCGCAATTGCGGCAGCGGATGACTGTCGACCGCGCGACTGCGTGCCCGACGAACGACAACGGCCCGTGACCGGTGTTTCCACTGGTCACGGGCCGTTGCCGTGGCGGAGGATAGGGGATTTGAACCCCTGAGGGCGTTAACCCAACCCGCGTTCCAGGCGAGCGCCATAGGCCACTAGGCGAATCCTCCGTGGGGAAGCATACCGAATACGACCTGGTAGATGCCAAACGGGGAGGTCGCCGCAGGTTTCGGAGGGGTGCGGCGGGGTCGATTCACGGTCGCGGGCGATGTGTGTCTACACTGGCCGATGGATCCCGCGCGGCGCGCATCCTGTGAACTCCCCCAGGGCCGGAAGGCAGCAAGGGTCAACGGGCTCTGCCGGGTGCGCGGGGTCCCCTAGCTTCCGATGCCGATGCCCGTGCCGTTGGGCGCGGTGAAAGGTCCTTCCGCATGCCTACCCAAACCCAGATTGGGTTGATGAGCCATGAGGAACTCGTCGCAGAGCACGAGCGCCAGTCCCACAACTACGCGCGACTCGAAGCCGAGAAGCTGACGCTGGACCTGACTCGCGGCAAGCCCTCCCCCGAGCAGCTCGACCTCTCCGCGGAGTTGCTGTCGCTGCCCGGGGTCGACGACTACCGCGACGCGTCCGGCACCGACTGCCGCAACTACGGCGGCCTGCGCGGACTGCCCGAACTGCGCGCCATCTTCGGGGAGCTCCTGAACATCCCCACCGAGAACCTGATCGCCGGCAACAACGCAAGCCTCGAGATCATGCACGACCTGATCGTGGCGTCGCTGCTGCACGGCACGGTGGATTCGCCGCGCCCGTGGTCCCAGGAGCCCGTCGTCCGGTTCCTGTGCCCCGCGCCCGGCTACGACCGGCACTTCGCGATCACCGAGTCGTACGGGATCGAGATGATTCCGGTGCCCATGCGCGACGACGGACCGGACATGGCGAAGGTCGCCGCGCTCGTCGGCTCGGACCCGCAGATCAAGGGCATGTGGGCGGTCCCCACCTACTCGAATCCGACCGGTGTCGTGTTCTCCGAGCGCGTCGCCCGCGAACTGGCGTCGATGCCGACGGCCGCCCCGGACTTCCGGATCTTCTGGGACAACGCGTACGCCGTGCATCCCCTGGTCGAGGAACCGGCTCCCGCCCTGGACATCCTGGGCATGGCGGCCGAGGCCGGTCATCCGAACCGCGTGTTCGTCCTCGCCTCGACATCCAAGATCACCTTTGCGGGCGCCGGCGTCAGCTTCTTCGGCAGCTCGGCCGAGAACCTGGCGTGGTACGAGAAGTTCCTCGGTATCAAGACCATCGGCCCGGACAAGGTGAACCAGCTGCGTCACCTCCGCTTCTTCGGTGACGCCGACGGGGTGCGGGCACACATGGCCAAGCACCGCGAACTGCTCGCGCCGAAGTTCGCGCTCGTGCTGAAGATTCTCGAGGACCGGCTCGGGTCGTCGAAGGTGGCGTCCTGGACCGAGCCGAAGGGCGGCTACTTCATCAGCCTCGACGTGGTGGAGGGCACCGCCAAGCGGGTCATCTCCCTCGCGAAGAACGCAGGGATCGCGCTGACCGCGGCGGGCTCGGCGTTCCCGTACAAGAACGACCCCGACGACAAGAACATCCGGCTCGCTCCGAGCTTCCCGTCGCTGGACGAGCTCGCCACCGCCATGGACGGCGTCGCGACGTGTGTGCTCCTCGCGGCGACCGAGAAGGCCCTCGGGAAGTAGTCGGCGAGCAGTTCCGTCCCTCGGCCCGGTCGTCACACGACGGCCGGGGCCGAGCGTATCCCCCACCTGTGGACAACTCTGTGGACAAGCCGTGGACAACCGGTGGAGAACCGGCCGCCCGTCGTCACCGGCCGGACGTCCTCGGGATCACGTCGTCTCGAAGCAGCTGCTCCACGGCGTCGGCCTGCTCGAATGCGACCGCATGGGCAGCGTCGTCGAACGTGATCAGTCTCTTCTCCGGCGCGTCGAGCAGGGTGAACCATTCCAGGAGCAGTTCCCGGCGCCCGTCGAGTTCGGCCGCCCCGTCGAGGATGTACACCGGCACCTCGAGCCGGGTCGCATCCCGCCGGAAGTCGATGTCCTGGATCTGCGGATACATCACGGTGAAGGTGTCGATCAGCCCCCGCAGCACGTTCGCCTTGTCCATCAGCGAGTACTCGGTGCCGAGAATCCCGAAGCCGTCCAGGCCGCTCGCCTCGCCCCGCGCGCGATACCCCGCCGCCGGCTCGTACGGATCGTAGAGGTGGTCGTAGGCAGCGAGTATCTGCGCGTTCGCCCACGGGATGTCCGCATACGGCGGCTCCCCGATCTCCTGCAGGGTCGCCGCGAGGTCCGTGTCACCGGTCCGGGTCGCGTACTCCTGCAGATCGCGGTAGATCCGGCGGTCCGTCTCCCGGACGTTCACCATCTGTCCGCTGCCGAGGTACGCGGCGAACAGGTCGGGGCGCTGCTGCACGGTGCGGACACCGAGGATCGTGCCCCACGACTCACCCATGAGATAGATCCGGTCCTCGTCGAAGCGGTCCCGGAGATACTCGGCGACCTCGACGGTATCGGCGACGACCCGCTCGAGGGTGGTCTCGTCGGTCGGGAACAGCGCGCCGTAGGATTTGCCGTTGCCGCGCTGGTCGTAGGTTGCGAACACGACGTCGTCCACCCACGGCTCCGCCAGGGCGCGTGCCAGCGCCATGTCGGACTGGCCGGGGCCGCCCGACAGGTACAGCAGCACAGGCCTCCCGGGATCCGCGGCGCGGATCATCAGCGCGTGGTCGTCGCCGCCCAGCGACACGGTCTCGAGAGCCGCCACTCCCACCGGCTGCCCGTCGGGCCCGAGCACGGCAGGTGTGGAGGCCGGCCGGACGACCAGGGCTGCCAGTACGAGCGTCAGCACGCCGAGGACCGAGGTGAGCACGAGTCCTCGACGGGGACCGGGTGGGGTCCCGGCGCGCCGTCGGGTGAGCGCGACCCCGAGGCGGGCACCGACCAGCATCGGCAGCACCAGCAGGATCGCGTGCAGGCCTCGGCTCACCGTCAGCGCCAGCACGCCGTAGATCGAGTCGAGCCGCACGTCGTCGATCGTCGGTACCGACACGTCCAGCCGGACGATCTCCAGTGCAATGCCGTAGGCGAGGACGAGCGGAACCACCATCCAGGCCGAGCGCCCGGCCCAGCCGCCGACCGCACCGAGCAGCAGGCCGGACGTCATCACCGCAAGCGCGTGGACCGTCGTGACCGGCCCCACGGGGAGCGTCGCCGCGGTGACCGCGCCTGCCACGGCCGCCGTGACGAGCGCGAGCGCGATCCTCACGCCCGAACCGGCCTGGACCATCCGCCCCCCTTCCGAGTGCGCGCCGGCCGCGCGGCCGAACACCGCACCACTACGGTCGAACCCGTGTCACATTCGGTCCGAGGCCGCCGCGTCCTCGACGTACCGGTCGATCTGTTCGCGCCAGAACTCCCGGACGCTCTCCGCGGAATTTCCCGCACCGATCGCGTGTGCGACGAGGTCCCGGACGTCTTCGAGAACGCGCGTGTACTCCGATTCTTCGCCGTGGAGTGGCATATCCGAACGATACTCCGGCACGCCGTCGCGGACGGCGCGCTTCTCGCCCCCATGCCCGCTCGTGCGATCCACCGCGGATCGCGTTGCGTGGGTCGGACCCGGATTCGGGAGTATCGTGCGGGTCAGCGGGTGTCCTGCGACGCTCGCGCCGGAACCGTCGACGAAGGGAGCCGTCGTGGGCACCGGTGAGCCGATCCGACGACGGCGGTCCTCGCCTCGCCCGGTGCCGGACCCGAGCTGACGGCCGGACGAGACGCGTCGACGATGCTGCGCGAGGAGATGTATCCCGATCCCGACGACATGCAGGTGATCACCGGTCTCGACCAGCTCGCTGCGCTCGTCGCCGGGAATCCGCTCCTTTACCTGCGTTTTTCCCGGGGGCCGGCGGCGGACGCTGCGGACGGTCCCACGCGCGATCGGGCGGCCAACCTCACCCTGCCGGGGTGGTCCGTCCTTCCCGTTGCCCCGGAACCGTGGTGGCGGCGTCCTGTCGAGGACTGGGTTGCGCGTCGGATCCACCGGTACGCCGCCGGCGACGAGACCGACGGGCGTTTCCTGTGGTTGCTCGAGGGCACGATGGTCGGCCGTGGCCTCGACCAGGAGCCGTTGGTGATCGACATCCGCCCGCACGCCCGGTTGAGCCCGAAGGTGCTGGGGGAGGCGGAAAGACGTTACCGCGAGCGTTTCGAGGTGGAGCCGGGTTCCAGGCAGTGGTGAGGCGGCGGCCGCTCGCTCTGCCGCCGCGACAGGACGCTACCGGGCGCCGGTGCGCAGGTCGCTACGCGCCGGTGTCGAGGACGTCGACCCCGGGACGGCTGCGGCGCCCTGGGTGACCGCCGTCGCGGACGGAAGTGTTCGGTATTGGCATGCAACATCTCTCGTTGCTGCAGTCGTAGAGTGATCCGGTGCTGACCGCCCTCTGGTACGGACTGGGAACTGCGGTGCCCCTGTTCGCCGGTGCCCTCGTCGGGCTCCGGTACGACCTACCCCGACCTCTGCTCGCGGCGCTGATGGCCTTCGGTGCAGGCGCCATGGTCGCCGCGGTGTCCACCGAACTGTTCGCGCCCGCCTTCGCGGACCAGGGCCTGTGGTCCGCCGGCGGTGCGCTGTTGCTCGGGGCCTCGGTGTACGTCGTCGCCGATCGGCTGATCGAGCGCAGGCTCGGCACCGCTGCCCTGGGGTGGGCCCTGATGCTCGGGGCATTGCTCGACGGGATCCCCGAGAACGCCGCCCTGGGGGTGACGCTCGCCGGCGCCGGCGCCGGCGGCGGTGGACTGGTGCTGCTGGTGGCCGTCGCGGTCGGCAACCTGCCGGAGGCCGTGGCCGGTGCCGCGTCGATGCGCTCGAACTTCGATCGGCGGAAAGCCGTGCTCATCTGGGGTATCACGGCGACACTGCTGGTGCTCGTGGTGGTGCTCGCGACGGCGTACGCCGACTCGCTGCCCCCCGCCGGCATCTCACTCGTCCAGGCCTTCGCCGGCGGCGCGACGATCGCGGTCATCTCCGACTCACTGATGCCGGAGGCATATCGGGAGGGTGGCTGGTGGGTCGGAATCTCCACGGCCCTCGGCTTCCTGGTGGCGTTCGCGTTGGGCGGCCAGGGCTGATCGTCGCGCCGTTCGCTCGCCGGACTCCCGTGGATGCGAGGATCGTGAGCATGGCACCGACCTTGAACCTCGTAGGTGATGCCGACGCCGATGCGTTGCTCGCCGCCGACCCGCTCGCCCTGCTCATCGGGATGCTCCTCGATCAGCAGGTGCCGATGGAGACCGCGTTCGCGGGACCGAAGAAGCTCGCCGACCGCCTCGGCGGTCTGGACGTGCACCGGATCGCCGAGGCCGATCCGGACGAGTTCGCCGCGATCTGCTCCGGGCCGCCGGCCGTGCACCGGTTCCCCGGATCGATGGCCAAGCGGATCCAGGCGCTGTGCGCCGAGATCGCGGACCGCTACGACGGTGACGCGGCGGCCCTGTGGACGAGTGGCGACCCCGACGGCAGGGAGGTGCTGAAGCGCCTGAAGGCCCTGCCCGGCTACGGCGACCAGAAGGCCCGGATCTTCCTCGCCCTACTGGGAAAGCAGATCGGGGTGCGACCCGAGGGCTGGCGGGAGGCTGCGGGGGAGTACGGCGAGGACGGGTCACGGCGGTCCATCGCCGACGTCGTCGATGCACAGACCCTGCAGGAGGTCCGGGAGTTCAAGAAGGCGTTGAAGGCAGCCGCCGGGAAGAAGTGAGCCTGCACGGCCCGGATCGGCGAGCCCGTCGGCCGGCGGCTCAGGTCTTCTTCCGGGGCGACCGGCGTCGCTTCGGGGCCTGCGGGGGCTCCGGGACGTCGGCCGGACGCCCGGTCAGCGCCTCCACGACGGCGGCGAGGTCCTCCTGGGACAGCTCGTGGGTCTCCTGGGTGCGGCTCCCGGAAGCAGAGCGCGCCTTCGTTGCTGCGGTGTCGTCCATCGGTGTCCCTCTCGTCGCTCGCCGGTGGTTCCGGGATGACCCCCACGCTCACCGCACGCGCCATCCACCCGGTCAGCATGCCGGAAAGGTCCCCTTTTCGCAGCGGGCGACGCCCGACACGCCCGGCGAGGATCCGGCTCGCGCAGCGCGGCGGCCTCCCGTGCCCCGGAACGGGGTGACGGGAGGCCGCCGCGTGTGTGGTGACTGAACTGCGAGACTACCGGCGGGGGACCGGGCGGCGACCGGGGACGGCCTTGACCACGAACAGCAGGATCACCGCACCGAGGAGGCAGGTGAGGAAGCTGAAGATCAGTCCGCCGCCTTCGACGTCGACGCCGAAGAGCTTGAGCAGGAAGCCACCGAGCAGGCCGCCGATGACACCCACGACGATGTTCAGCAGGATCCCCTGCTGCTCGTCGGTCTTCATGATCTTGCTGCCGATCCAGCCGGCGAGGCCGCCGATGATGATCCACCCGATGATTCCGAGTCCGAGCACGCTCCACTTCCCTTCGTTCGGGGACCCTTCCGGTCCCCTCCGGTCTTCACCCGCCGCTGCCGGCGTGGTCACGACTACTGTTACCCCGGACGGTCGAGAACTACACCTTGGCGGAAAACCGTTCTCGTTCCGCCCTTTCGATCGAGATCCGTCAGCTGCAGTCCCGGCAGCGCGTCGTGCCGTCGTCGGACCGTGCGAGCCGGCTGTGGTGATGGACGAGGAAGCAGCTGTCGCAGACGAACTCGTCGCTGCGCCGCGGCACGACCGGGGCGGTGAGCTCCTCGCCGGACAGGTCGGCGCCGGGGAGTTCGAAGAACTCGGCGATGTCGCCGTCGTCCGGCTCCACCGTCTCGCTCACCGCCGGGAGCGTGGGGGTGGTCAGCTCGTCCGTGTCGAGCTCTTTACGGGTGTCGTAGTCGAGTGTCATGACCCCTCCTGTGCTGGCCGCGATTACTTGTCGGTGTCACCTTCCGGCGGGTGCCGATGGGGGCGACGCCGGGCCGTGATCGCCCTCCTTTACCCGGGCCGGCGCGATGCCAAACCACGTCCGTCGGAAACCGGTGAGCCGGGAAGACTCCCCGGCCGTGCGGGGTGCCGTCGCGCGGTGGCCGGTCAGCCGGTGGCCGGGGTCGACTCGGCGGAGTCCCCGGTGGTTCCGAACTGTTCGATCACGCCCCACAATTCGTCGTCGGGGCCGACGTCGTACGTGCAGGCGTCCGGCCGGGGGTCGGGCACGAACGCCCAGATGAGCGCCCCGGCGGTCCCGGCCGCCTTCTGTCCCGCGATCTTCGTGGCGATGTGCTCGGCGCGGTCGGCCGTGGCGCCGCACCGGCCCGCCAGCTCGCCGATCTCCGCCACCAGGAGTGGTTTGCCGATCTGCCGGGCCTGGGTGATGCGGCGTGCCAGACCGTTCCACTGGTCGCCCGGAAGGGGGACCGCGTCGGCGCCGTAGTCGTGGTACTGGACGACGTCCACCCACGGCGACGAGCCGACCGTCGCGTACTCGTCGCCCTGGGTGCCGCACTGCCCGCCGCCGGTGAACCCCGCGGTGATCAGGGTGCGCGGATCGAGGGCGCGGACCTGGGCCCCCGCGACGTCGAAGAACCCGCGCAGGACGGCCGCTGCGTCCGGCGGGCACCGCCGCAGCCACCACGAGCACTCGGCATCGGTGCACACGCTGGTCTCGGGTTCGCCGACGAGTTCCCAGGCGGCCAGAACGGGGGAGTCCTTCCATCGCGTCACCGCCGTCGTCACCCAGTCCCGGAAGCTCAGGACTTCGCGCTCGTGATCGACCGGCTCCGTCCATCCGTCCAGATACCACTGCCGGTCCTTGAACACCTCGTCCTCGCACGCGCCGTCCTGGGCGGCGAGGACCGGGATCACGAGTTGGCCGTGGGCCTCGGCCGCGGCGAACACGGCATCGAGCGGGCCGAAATCGAGCTCGCCGGTGAACCGGTCGACGGCCAGAGCCTGGAACGCGTTGAAGCGGGTGAGCGAATGTGGCGGCAGGGCACCGAAGTAGGCGTCCAGATCGACCATGGCGCCGCAGCCCCAGTTCACCGCCCAGTTCGTGCCCAGCTGGTAGGCGTTGAAGCCGGTCGGCCACCAGGGCTGCCCGTCGAGTCGCAGCCCCGTGCCGTCGGTGGTGACCCGCGCGCCCGGATCCGGATCGGCGGTGGCGGTACCGGTGGTGCCCATCGCCACGGCGAGGATCGCCAGGGCCGCCGCCCACACCTTCGCCGTCCTCCCCGCGCGCATGAAGGAACTGTACTGGCGCGGAGCCGGATCGGTGAGACGAGCGATCGGAGTCGGCAGCGTTAGCACTCGGCGTCGGCGAGTGCTAATCTGTGCTGCGTAGCAGCCGGGCCGAGGGGTGAGGTCGATACGAGATGTCGTGTGCCGTATCCGTCCCCTCGCGCCGAGCGCCGGTTACCGCGCCGTCGCGGATCTCGGAATTCTTGTCCTGCAGAAGATTCCGTACGGCTCCGCCCTCGCGTGCTGCATTCCGTTCCGCCATCTCCGACGAGGATTCGAAAGACCATGTCCGTCCTGCAGACTCCCTTCCGCTCCGGACCACACCGTTCCCGATTCGACTTCCCCGCCCTGTCGCGGCTGCGTGAGACAGTCGAGGACAACGGAGCCGATCTGGCCCTGATGCTCGGCGCCCTCTCGATCGTGACCTTCTGGACGTTCGGCTTCGGCATTCTGCTCGGTGCGACCGCCCTCGGGACCGGCATCGCCGCCACCCGGCGGCCCGCCGTGTTCACCGACGAAGCGAAGTCCCTCGATGCGCTCGTCGGCATGCTCACCGGCATCTTCGGAATCCTTGCGGGCGTGGTGTTCCTCAGCTGGGCGCTGCCCCATCTCTGACACCTGCCACGACGGGGGCGTGTCGATCCCGTGCTCGGCGCCCGCGGTGCGGGAGCCGGACGCCCGTGGGGCGGACGAGCGAGTCTCGTGCGCAGCGTGCCCGCATCGGCGAGGACGGGTCCGATCCCCGGGGAACAAGGAGCCGACGCAATGACGAAGTACCTGATCTCGTTCCCGAGTGGCGCCATGGTCGTTCCCGACGGGGAAATGCAGGCAGTGTCGGATGCGGCGCACGCGGTGGTGGAGGAGGCGAAGGACGCCGGCGTCTGGGTGTTCGGCGGTGGAATCGACGAGAGCGTTCCGCCGGTCCTCGTCGAAGGGGACGGCAAAGTGACCGCCGGCACGTACCCGCAGACCGAGCAGCTCGCAGGCGGCTTCACGGTACTGGAGTTGCCCTCCCGGGAGGCCGCGCTGGAATGGGCCGCGAAGTTCGCGATCGCCTGCCGGTGCGCGCAGGAGGTGCGCGCGTTCGGGTACGACCCCGCCGGCTCCCGGGGAGTGGCGCGGCATCGCGATGCTCTCCCGCACCTACCGTGCCGCGATCCGCGTCGCTGCGACCCCGATCGAGACCGGCTCGATCGGCACGGCCTACCGGGGCGCGGACGCCGGCTTGGCCATGAACCGGTGGAGGAAGGCCTTCACCGAATCCGGCATCACCGCCGCCGTGAGCGCCATGGTCTTGGACATGGGCGAGCTGGCCACCACCTTCCGCTTGCCCCCGCGCATCGCCTCGTAGCCCTTGCGGGCGACCTTGGCCGGGTCGTCCTTCGGGCCGCGAGCGATCGGCGCGTCCGCCATCTCGGCCTTGCGGAAGAACGGGGTGTCGGTCGCCCCCGGCATCAGCGCGGTGACGGTGACCCCCGTCCCGCGCAGTTCCTCGTGCAGTCCCTCGGAGAACGACTGCAGGAACGACTTGGAGGCGTTGTAGACCACCTGGTAGGGCCCGGGCATCTCCGAGACCACCGACGAGGTGATCAGTACGCGGCCGGCGCCCCGCGCGGTCATCCCGTCGAGAACGTACTTGGCCAGGTGCACGGTCGAACGCACGTTGACGTCCACCACCTCGAGCTGGTCGTCGAGGCCGGTGTCGACGAACAGGCCACCCTGCCCGGTGCCGGCGTCGAGCGCCGCGGCGGCCAGCGGCCGGCCCGTGGCGGTCACGGCGGCGCACACCTCCTCCACGCCCGCCGCCGTCCGTAGGTCGGCGCGCACCGGAATCGTGGCGGCGCCGGCGGCGGCGAGTGTGCGGGTGGCGTCGTCGAGGGCATCGGAGTGGGCCACCAGGATGAGGTCGTAGCCGTCCCGGGCGAACAGTCGGGCGAGTTCCAGGCCGATTCCGCTCGACGCTCCGGTCACCAGGGCCAACGGTCGTGTTCCGGTCATGGCCGTCGGATACCCGCATCGCTTCGTCGCAACCACGCGGCCGGTCTGTCGGTCGGCGCCGGTAGTCTCGGCGCGTGGCCCTCTACCGTAAGTACCGACCGGCGACCTTTGCCGAGGTGGTGGGTCAGGAGCACGTCACCGAGCCCCTGAGCATCGCCCTCGACGCCGGTCGCATCAATCACGCGTATCTGTTCTCGGGCCCCCGCGGCTGCGGCAAGACCTCCTCGGCCCGGATCCTGGCGCGCTCGCTGAACTGCGCGGAGGGTCCGACGTCGGCGCCGTGCGGGACGTGCCGGTCCTGCGTGGCGCTCGGTCCCGGCGGTGGCGGCAACCTCGACGTCATCGAACTCGACGCCGCGAGCCACGGCGGCGTCGACGACACCCGCGAACTGCGCGACCGCGCCTTCTACGCGCCGGCCGAGTCGCGGTACCGCATCTTCATCGTCGACGAGGCCCACATGGTCACCACGCAGGGCTTCAACGCCCTGCTCAAGATCGTCGAGGAGCCACCGGAGCACCTGATCTTCGTGTTCGCCACGACCGAACCGGAGAAGGTGCTGCCGACGATCCGCTCGCGCACCCACCACTATCCGTTCCGCTTGCTGCCGCCCCCGGTCATGCGCGGGCTGCTCGAGAAGATCTGCACGCAGGAGAACGTGCCGGTCGAGGATGCCGTCTACCCGCTGGTGATCCGTGCGGGCGGGGGCTCGCCGCGCGACTCGCTGTCCGTGATGGACCAGCTCCTCGCCGGCGCCGGCGAGGAGGGCGTGACCTACAGCCGGGCACTCGCGCTGCTCGGGGTCACCGACGTCGCCCTCATCGACGAGGCCGTGGACGCCCTCGCCGCCGGCGACGGGGCGGGACTGTTCGGAACCGTCGAGAAGGTGATGGACGCCGGCCACGACCCACGACGGTTCGCGGTCGACCTGCTCGAGCGGCTCCGTGACCTCATCCTGATGCGGTCGGTGCCCGACGCCGCCGAGCGCGGTCTCGTCGACGCGCCCGGTGACGTGCTCGAGCGGATGCGGGAGGAAGCCGACCGGATCGGTCCCGCCACCCTGACCCGGTACGCGGAGATCGTGCACTCCGGCCTCGGCGAGATGCGCGGGGCCACGGCGCCGCGCCTGCTTCTCGAGGTGATGTGCGCGCGGATGCTGCTGCCGGCCGCGTCCGATTCGGAATCGGCTGTCCTGCAACGTCTCGAGCGTCTCGAAAGCGGGATCGCGGCAGCGCCGCCGGGCGCCGCTGCGCCGGGCACTGCGCCGCCGAGCGTCGCGCCGCGGGCCGTCCCGCCGGTCCCGGCCGCGCCCGCGCCGATCGCGCCCGACGAGCCGGCCGCCAGGTTCCAGCGTCCCTCCCAGCGGCGGGCAGCACCGGCCGCACCCGTCGTCGAGCCCGCACCCGTC
>NZ_AJFC01000232.1:0-3671 GCF_000256505.1 Rhodococcus sp. P14
GGCCGAGCCGGTCCCGGCGCCACCGTCGGAAACACCGTCGGTTGCCGCCGCGCCGGCACGTGAACCGGAGCCGGCACCACGGCCCGTCGTACGGGAGCCCGTGCGGGAACCGGAGCCTGCGCCTCGCCCCGTCGTGCGGGAACCGGAACCGACCGAGCCGGAACCCGGACCGCAGCCCGCGCCGGCGCCCGCCGCGGCCGCCGGACCCGACGCCGCCGCCGTCCGCGCGGTGTGGTCCGAGGTCCGCAGCAAGGTCCGCGAGCGCAGCCGCACCGTCGAGGTCATGCTGTCCGGTGCCACGGTCCGCAGCGTGGACGCGGGCCGCATCGTCCTCGGCCACGATTCCGCTCCGCTGGTCAAACGGCTCGTCGAACCGCGCAACGCCGCGGTGATCGCGGACGCCCTGCGGGCGGTGTTCGGGGTGGACTTCGAGGTGACCTGCGTCCAGGGCGCTGCGACACCCCCCACCGCTGCGAAACCGGCCGCGGCCCAGTCGGCGTCGCGCCCCTCCGGTCAGCCGCGGTTCTCCCGGCCCAGCCAGGCGCGGCAGGCCCAGCCCGCCCCGCAGCCGGGCGGGGCGTCTCCGGCCGCCACCCCCGCTCCGCCGCGTCCCGAGGCCGACGACATCCCACCGCCCGAGGCGCCGGACTACCCGGACGACCCCGGCCCCGAGCCCGGCTACGAGCCTCCGCGGATCAGCCCCGCCGACGTCACCGCCGAGGACGAGGAGGAGATGTTCGCCGAGGCCGCCACCCCGGTCGACCCGTCGACGCGGCGCGAACCGGAGGACGTGGCGATCGAGTTGCTGCAGGACATCCTGGGAGCGAAGAAGATCAGCGAATGATCGTGTCCCGGTCCGTCGCCGCACCGACGCCGCGGCGTCCGGGACGGTAGGGCGCACCGGCCGGTCCGAAAGATCGGTAAGTTGACCGATTGTCGGCGGGATCGCCGGATTCCTATGGTCGAGCCACCTCGACCGGACCGAATCACGGAGACGACCATGACCGACAATCTTTCCTGGCTCACTGCAACCGAACTCGCGGACGATGTTCGCCGAGGACAGATCAGCGCGAGCGAAGTCGCGGAGCACTTCGTGGGGCGTGTGGAGAGCGTCAACCCGACGATCAACGCAATCGTCGACTTCGATCGCGAACAGGTCCTGTCCGACGCGCGCGCCCTGGACGAGAAGCTCGGCGGCGGCGAATCCGTCGGCCCCCTGCACGGAGTGCCCTTCACGATCAAGGACCTGACGGCCGTGGCGGGGCGGCCCCTGACGTTCGGCATGGTGCCCATGAAGGACAGCATCGCCGACCACGACGCGGTGATCGTCCGGCGGCTGAAGGCCGCCGGCGGTCTCTACCTGGGCAAGACCAACACGCCGGAGAGCGGCTACTACGGCGGCACGGACAACCACCTGTTCGGCCCCACCCACAACCCGTGGAAGCGCGGATACAGCGCGGGAGGTTCCAGCGGCGGCGCTGCCGCCGCCGTCGCGGCCGGCCTCGGCCCGCTGGCCGAAGGCAGCGACGGAGCGGGATCGGTCCGCATTCCCGCGTCGCTGTGCGGCGTGGTCGGCCTCAAGCCCTCGACCGGACGGGTGCCGCAGACCATCCTGGCCGGTCGCTTCTACCACTGGGCCTACCACGGTCCGATCACCCGCACGGTCGAGGACAACGCCCTCATGCTCGGTGTCGTTGCCGGCCCGGACGAATCCGATCCGCTCAGTCTGCCGGCCTCGGAGACCGACTACGTCGCCGAAACGAGGAAGGACATCGCCGGGTGGCGCATCGCCTGGTCCCCCGACCTGGGCTTCGCGACGGTCGATCCGGAGGTGGCGGCGATCTACGCGGAGGCCGTCCGGGTGTTCGAGGACCTCGGAGCCCGGGTCGAGGAGGCGACCCCCGCCTGGGGAGACCCGGAAGAAGCGATGTGGCACGGCATCTGGGTTCCCGGCTTCGCGGCCGAACACGACATGCTCGACTGGGACGAGTGGCAGGGCCAGGTGGACGACAATCTCGTCGAACTGATGCGTGAGGGAGAGCGTCTCACGGGCGTCGACGTCGGGCGAGCAGACCTGTTCCGTGGCCGGATGTGGGATACGTTCTCGGCGTTCATGCAGAACTACGACCTGCTGGTCTCGCCCACCTTGTGTGAAGCGGCCCCTCTGCTGGGGCAGTTCGCTCCCGACCGGCTGGCGGGGGCGCCGCTGCGCTCGCAACTGCTCGGCTGGCTGATGACCTACCCGTACAACATGCTGAGCACCCCGGCCGTCACCGTCCCTGCCGGATTCACCTCGGACGGACGTCCGGTCGGCCTGCAGATCGCGGGACGGCTGCACGCCGACGCCGCGGTCCTGCGCGCAGCGGCGAACTTCGAACGCGCTCGCCCCTGGGCGGATCGGGTCCCGGAACTGTGACGGGGCGGGCGAGCGCCCGCGGGAACCGGAACGTATCTGTCCGATAACAGGATTCGGCTCCGCTGGACACGGGATTCGACTATCGTCGAGCGATGGTCGTACCCGTGTTCAGTGGACTGGTCTCGGTGTTGCTGGGAGAGAACGCCGTCGATCGCATGACCGGGCTCACCCGGTACATGACGGATCAGCTCGGGTGCGCGGCGGCTGCCGTGACCCGCGTCGCCGGCGGCCGGCATGCGGTGGTCGCCAGCCGTGGATACGACGACCGCACCCTGGACTACCTGGTCACCGACTTCGTCGACAGGGATCCGGGCATGCAGGCGGTTCGGGCCGAGCCCTCCGCGGTGCTGACCTGGCGCGACATCCCGTCGTATCGCGAGACCTACTCGGTGCGCGAAGTGTTCGCTCCCGCCGGATTCTCCGAAGGCACCTCTATCGTCCTGACGTCGCCCACCGGGGTCGCAGTGGGAGCGCTGCACGTCAGTGTGACACGTGATTCGGTGCCCACCGGGGTCAAGACGACGCTGAGCGACGCCCGGGAGTACGCCGCCTGGTCGGTGGACACGCTGACGCGGCAGGAAGCGGTCGCCCTCACGCCACGGGAACACGAGGTTCTCGAACTCGTGATCGCCGGCCTGTCCAACCGTGAGATCGCGCAGCAGATGCAGCTCTCGCGCAGCACGGTCAACACTCATGTGGAGCACCTGCTGCGAAAACTGAATGCCCCCAACCGGGTCGGCGCGGTGGTCCGGGCGGTTCGGCTCGGCCTGGTGTCGAACCGGGATGCGTGGGCCCAGTCCACGTAGCAGTCCGTTCCGAGCCGGGGCGGGCTCGTCGCGCCCCCTCAGGTGAGCAGGGGCGCGAGTTGCCGCGCGTGCTCGCGGAGCGACTCGAGATGACGCGTCAGCAGATGCTGGTGGTCGATGCTGCCGGACAGGACCAGACCCGCGACCAGGGTGCCGGCGGCGGACCGGACGGGGACGGCGAGGCACGCGCAGTCGTCGCGCAGTTCGCCGAGCTGGGTGGCGAAGCCCCGGTCGCGGATCTCCGCGAGGTGACGGAGCAGGTCGCTGCGCACGACGATCGTGCGACCGGTGAGGGCGCGGAGGTCCCACCGGGGGAGGACGGCGTCGAGGTCGTTCTTCTCGGCGAGCAGGAGCTTGCCGACGGCGCTCGCATGGAGATACCGCGTGAGGACAGCCTCGTCCGTGCGGGGCGGATATTCGGGGTCGGCGTCGGCGAGGCGGAGCGTCGT
>NZ_AJFC01000233.1:0-4790 GCF_000256505.1 Rhodococcus sp. P14
GACGCCGAAGCGGACGGTCAGCCGAAGCTCGGTCAGCAGGGTGCGGGCGGCCGTGCAGACCGTCGGGACGACGGCCGCGTCGACGAGTACGCCGATCTTGCGCCCCAGAGCGAAGCCGGACAGATCGGGCAGCCGGACGACGTAGCCCTCCCCGGCGAGCAGGTTCAGGAGCCGATAGGTCGTCGCCGGCGGCAGGGACAGGTGCGCTGCGATGTCCTTGGCGGTGACGCCGGGGCCCGCCCGGGCCACCTCCTCGAGGACGCGCAGGGCGCTGATCACGGCCTTCGGCTGACGCCCCGACAGGGTTCCGTCGACGGGGCTCACCGCCGCACCTGCCACGGGCGGTGCCGGCCGAGCAGATCGTCGGCCACGGTCTCGTCGTAGACGCCTATCCGATCCGCGACGCCCGGGTCCCGACGCACCCGCACCGCGAGCAGCGCACCCCCGAGGAGCATCAGGACCGCGTACACGGCGGTCATCGCGCCCGCCACGTAGAGCCTCGACGCGGCAGCCCACACGATCAGCGCCACCAGGCAGGCCGCGGTGAGCGCGCCGACGATCAGCGGCATACGGGTCAGCTCGCCGATCCGGTGCAGGAATGCGGGCGTAGCGACACAGACGAGGATGTAGGCGAGGACGTACCCGTGCGCCGAGAGGGTCAGCAACCCGATCAGGACGTCCCGGGTCGAGCCCGTCGCGATCAGAAACACCACGGGCACGACCACGACGACAGGCATCGCGACGATCAGGGCGACGTGCGGCGTGCGGAACCGGGCGTGGGCCCGGCCGACGATCGCCGGGGCGATACCCTCCCGGCCCATCGCGAACAGCGTGCGCGACAGCGCGGTGGTGGAACCCATGACGCATGCGAACCACGACGCGGTGATCCCGAGTTCCATCACGACCGCCAGCACCGCCGAGCCACTGCCGGCGGTGTCCGGGAGGGTGAGCACGATCCGCAGGGAGCCGACACCTTCCCTCGCGGACTCGGGCGACTGCATCGCTGCGGCGAACACGTAGAGCGCCGCGAGCACGATCGGCGTCCACCGGATCGCGCGCGGCACGCTGATCAGCGGGTTGTGGGCCTCGCGGGCCACCGTTCCGGCGCTCTCGAAACCGACGAACGAGGTGATCGCCAGCAGCAGCGCGAAACCGATCGCGGAATCCGAACCGGTCCCGCTCGGCGCCGAGGGGGACGCGCCGTCCCGGACGGCCACGACGAACGCGATCACCAGGACGGCCGAGGCGGCGACGATGGCGAATGCCTCGACCCCCAGCATGATCCGGGCGGAGAGCTGGACGCCGCGCACCATCAGCAGCAGTGCGACCACCCCGACGATTCCGGCGAGCACCGCGCTCGTCGGCGCTCCGGCGGACAACCCGACCCGTTCGAGCAACGACGCCAGATAGCTCGCCGCACCCACCGTGCTGGCCATGGCGGCGGCCGCGTAGCCGATCAGCAGCGACCATCCCCCGGCGAAGCCGACGCGGGGACCGAGCCCCTTCACCGTGTAGCTGTACAGGCCGCTGACCGCGACCATGCGGGCGGCGAACTGTCCGATGCAGTAGCCGACGGCCGCCATCAGGACCGCCGCCGTGACGAACACCGGGATCGCGGCGCGCCCGGCTTCGGGGATGACGAGAGCCGGCAGGGTGACCATCACCGCCGAGGGGGCGACGGCCGAGACGGACTGGGCCAGTACCTCGACGAACGTCAGGCGTCCGCGCTCGAGGCCCGCCACCGGCGAAGTCCCTCTGATCTGTGGTGTACCGGACACCTTGCACCTGCTTCCACACTCGCCAGGGGACGTCGAGCGTCGGCCGCCGGACGATCCCGTGGGGTGCACGGTAGCGCAGGCACGCAGCGCGCTGCACCGATCGCACATCAATTTTCGGTCACTCGAATGAGAATGCCGGGCCCGCCGGACGTGCGCTCGCGCGGGGCGGGCGGTGCGCGCACGACCGTCACCTGGGGCGCCGACGAGAAGTCGAACGAGAATCGGGAAACGGTCTGGGCCCCAGCCGAATGAGAATCGGACAGCCCGCAATTTCCATCCGGAATCGGGGGTGACTCGCGCCACATCGTGTGGTTATCGTGGGTTCGGGTCACAGCGTCGGAAGCCGGCGAACCGGAGTCGAAACCACTGTGCCCGAGTCTTTTTCATCTTTCCTCAGAGTCGGAGACATCATGACTGCAGTTGCGCAATCCGCCACCGCTCTGCTTCCGGAGGTGGCCGAGTTCCTCTCGTCGCCGAAGCAGATGCTGATCGGCGGCCGGTGGGTGGAGTCGGCGTCGGGCCGGCGGTTCGACACGGTCGATCCCGCGACGGGGCAGGTGCTGACCACGGTGCCGCACGGCAGCGCCGAGGACGTCGACCGCGCCGTGGCCGCCGCCCGCCGGGCGTTCGAGGAGGGGCCGTGGCGGCGCCTGACCCCGGCCGAGCGTCAGCGCGTCCTGTGGCGGATCGGCGAGGGCATCCTGGCCCGGGCGGACCAGTTCGCCCAGCTCGAGTCCCTGGACAACGGCAAATCGGTGGTCGTCGCGAAGGCGGTCGACGTCACCTGGGCGGCCGAGATCTTCTTCTACTACGCCGGCTGGGCGACCAAGATCGAGGGACGCACCGTCCCGGTGTCGGTTCCGTGGGCCCCGGGTGCTCGTTTCCACGCGTTCACCAGCCGCGAGCCGGTGGGTGTGTGCGCCCAGATCGTGCCGTGGAACTTCCCGCTGGTGATGGCCGCCTTCAAGCTCGCCCCCGCGCTGGCGTGTGCGAACACTCTGGTGCTCAAGCCCGCGGAGCAGACCCCGCTCACCGCGCTGCTGCTCGCCGAGGTCGCCACCGAGGCCGGGGTGCCCGACGGCGTCGTCAACGTGGTCACCGGCTTCGGGGACGCGGGTGCGGCCCTGTCGGCCCACGACGACGTCGACAAGGTCGCCTTCACCGGCTCGACCGAGGTCGGCAAGAAGATCGTGAGTGCCGCCGCCGGGAACCTGAAGAAGGTCTCGCTCGAACTCGGTGGCAAGAGCCCGCAGGTCGTCTTCTCGGACGCCGACCTCGAGGCCGCGATCCCGGGCGTGGCGAGTGGCTTCCTGTTCAACCACGGGCAGGCGTGCACCGCCGGTACGCGGCTGTTGGTGGAGGACCGAATCTTCGACGAATTCACGCAGGGCGTAGCCGAATTCGCGAAGTCGCAGAAGATCGGTCCGGGACTCGATCCGACGAGTGACATCGGGCCGCTGATCTCGGCGGAACAACTCGGCAAGGTCACCGGCTACATCGACGCCGGACTCGAGGACGGAGCGCGTGCCCTGTCCGGAGGAAAGCGCCACGGCGACAGCGGCTTCTACGTCGAGCCGACGCTGCTGGTCGACGTGCGCAGCGACTTCGGCGTGTACCGGGAGGAGATCTTCGGCCCGGTCGCCGTCGCCGTGCCCTTCAACCGGGAGGAGGGGGTTCGCGCCGCCGCCAACGACACCCCCTACGGTCTCGCGGCGAGCGTCTGGACGCGGGACGTCTCCCGGGCGCACGAGGTCGCCGCCGAGATCAAGGCGGGCACGGTCTGGATCAACTGCCACAACGCGTTCGACACCGCACTGCCCTTCGGGGGCTACAAGCAGTCGGGCTGGGGGCGGGAACTCGGTGAGGGAGCCCTGGCGGAGTACACCCAGACCAAGTCGGTCAACATCGCACTCTGACCGGCCGGGGCGGTGCCCGGCGCCGGACGGGCACCGCCGCCCGTACTGCCGGCCGAACGAGAACCCGGCACCGAGGCGTTCTCGTTTGCCGTCGACGAACCGTGACGCCGCGGTGACTGCACCGACAACGGCCGGGCGCACGCTTCTTCCGGCGCTCGGCACCGAACCGCCGGCACACCCCCTCTCCCGAAAGTCGAAGCACCGATGACCCTCAACGCTCGCGCACACGAACCCCCCACCCACCGGTTGTCCGGCAGCCTCGGTCCCGGCGCCGTCGTCTTCATGGTGGTCGCGGCCGCAGCCCCGCTGACCGTGATCGCCGGCACGGTCCCACTCGGCATCTCCGCCGGAAACGGGGCCGCGTTCCCCGCCTCGTACGTCGTCTGCACGGTGGTCCTGCTCTTCTTCGCCGTCGGCTTCACCGCCATGGCGAAGCACGTGCCCGGGGCGGGGGCGTTCTACACCTTCGTCACCCACGGTCTCGGCCGGCACGCCGGTCTCGGTTCGGCGTTCCTGGCGCTGTTGTCCTACACGGCGGTGCAGGGCGCCGTCTACGGATACATCGGCGCGGCCCTCGACGACTTCGTGACCGCGCACGGCGGCCCTGAGTTGCCCTGGTATCTCTGGGCTCTGATCGTGCTGGTGGCGGTCGCGGTGCTCGGCTACCGCCACATCGACCTGTCCGGCAAGGTCCTCGGGGTCCTGTTGCTGTGCGAGGTCGGCATCGTCCTGGTGATCGATGCGGCGGTGGTCGTCCGGGGCGGCGCGGAAGGTCTGTCCACCGCTGCGCTGCGGCCGTCCGAGTTCTTCTCGGGCGCACCGGGAATCGCCCTGATCTTCGCCGTTGCCGGATACATCGGTTTCGAGGCGACCGCGGTCTTCCGCGACGAGGTGCGTGATCCCGCCCGGACCGTTCCGCGGGCCACCTACCTCGCCCTGGTGGTCATCGGCGGCTTCTATGCGCTGTCGAGCTGGGCGCTGGTCAGCGCGTGGGGTGACGAGGGCGCCGTCGCCCTGGCCACCGAGAACCCCGAGGGCATGATCGTCGACACCGCGACCCGCTACGTGGGAGCGGCGGGGGGGGGGGGGGGGGGGG
>NZ_AJFC01000234.1:0-27966 GCF_000256505.1 Rhodococcus sp. P14
TGCTGTCCTTCCACAACGTGCTCTCCCGCTACATCTTCTCGCTCGGCAACAGCGCGGCACTGCCGGCGCGATGCGGCCGCTCGCACGAACGTCATGCGTCGCCCTACGTGGCCTCGGTCGTGCAGACGGTCTCGGCGCTGGTCCTCGTCGTGGCCTCCGCCGTCGGCGGGCTCGATCCCGTGACCGAGGTCTTCGCCTGGTTCGCCGGGGTCGCGTCCGTCGGTGTGCTCGCCCTCATGGCGCTGACGTCGATCGCCGTCCTCGTCTTCTTCCGGCGTTCCCGGGCCGACACCCGGCCCTGGCCCACGCTGATCGCGCCGGCGCTGGGCCTGGCCGGGCTGGGCGCCCTGCTCACGATGACGATCGCGAACCTGCCGCTGCTCGTCGGCGGATCGAGCACCCTCGCCGCCGTCATCGCCGTTGTTCTCGCCGGGACGTTCGCGGGCGGAGCGGCCGTGGCCGCTCTCCGCCCCGACGCTGCACGAAACACCCATCCCCACGGCGGCCTCGCGCCCGCCGTCACGACCGAACCCCAGATCGACAAGGAGATCGCACGATGAGCACTGCCACCACGCCGTTCACCGAAGCGGCATCGACACCCGCACCGGACCATCCGCTCAGCCCGCTGACCGCCGACGAGATCACCGCAGTCAAGGAAACGGTGTCGGCGGCGGGACTGGTGACCGAGCACGTCCGGTTCGTCTACGTCGGACTCGAGGAACCCCCCAAGTCGACGGTCCTGGCGTTCCGGCCGGGGGAGCACGTCGAGCGCCGGGCCCGCGTCCTGCTCCTCGACCGCGCAACCGGTGCGGGATCCGACCACGTCGTGTCCGTCACCGAACGCAGGATCCTCGGCACCGTCGCCGTCGACGCCGCCACCGACGGGCACGTCCCGATCCTCGACGAGGAGTTCGAGGACATCGAATCGTTCCTGCTCTCCAGCTTCGACTGGATCGCGGCGATGGCCGCGCGCGGCATCGACCCGCAGAAGGTGCGCGCGGTTCCGCTGTCGGCCGGGGTGTTCGGGCACGAGGACGAGGTGGGGCACCGGATCGTCCGCGTGCTCGCGTTCCATCAGGAGGACGAGGCCGACCTGCCGTGGGCGCATCCGATCGACGGTGTGGTCGCGTACGTCGATCTCACCGAGCAGCGGGTGGTGAAGGTGGTCGACGAGATCACCCTTCCCGTGCCGGCCGAACGCGGCGAATGGGACGCCGCGCCGCACGAGACGCCGGTCCGCACCGACCTCAAGCCGATCGAGATCACGCAGCCCGAGGGGCCGAGCTTCTCGGTCGACGGCAACCGGATCACCTGGGCGGACTGGACGTTCCGGTTCGGGTTCGACGTCCGCGAGGGCCTGACCCTGCACCAGCTGTCGTTCTCCGACGACGGCGTGGAGCGACCGGTGATCTACCGTGCCTCCATCGCCGAGATGGTCGTGCCCTATGCCGACCCGTCGCCGGTGCGATACTGGCAGAACTACTTCGACCAGGGGGAATACCTCTTCGGCCGCTACACCAACTCGCTGGAACTCGGGTGCGACTGCCTCGGTGAGATCCAGTACTTCGACGTCACCATCGCCGACGAGAAGGGCGACCCCCGGGTGATGAAGAACGCGATCTGCCTCCACGAGGAGGACTACGGCGTCCTGTGGAAGCACACGGACATGTTCAACGGCATGACCGAGACCCGGCGCTCGCGCCGGCTCGTGATCTCGTTCTTCCTCACGATCGGCAACTACGACTACGGCTTCTACTGGTACCTCTACCTGGACGGCACCATCGAGCTCGAGGCCAAGGCCACCGGCATCGTGTTCACCTCCGCCTACCGCGGCGAGGACGGGTTCGCCACCGAGATGGCGCCCGGCCTCGGTGCACCGTTCCACCAGCACCTCTTCTCCGCGCGCCTGGACATGGCGGTCGACGGCAACGTCAACACGGTCGAGGAGGTCGACGCCGTGCCCGAACCGATGGGACCGGACAACCCCTGGGGCAATGCGTTCCGCTGCCGCAAGACCACCCTCACCACGGAGGCCGAGGGGCAGCGGCTGGCCGACAACACCAAGGCCCGGGTCTGGCACATCACCAACCCGACCAAGCAGAACCGGCTCGGGCGGAACGTGGGTTACGCGCTGCACCCGGAAGGCCAGCCCGTGCTGCTGGCCGACCCGTCGAGTTCCATCGCCGCCCGCGCCGCGTTCGCCACCAGGCACCTGTGGGTCACGCAGTACGACCCGGCGCAGCGGTATCCCGCCGGCGACTTCGTCAACCAGCATCCGGGACAGGGGGGACTGCCGACATTCGTCGCCGGCAACCGGAACATCGAGGGCGAGGACCTGGTGCTGTGGCACACCTTCGGGCTCACCCATTTCCCGCGCCCGGAGGACTGGCCCGTGATGCCCGTCGACTATGCCGGATTCACGCTGAAGCCGGTCGGGTTCTTCGACCGCAATCCGGCGCTCGACGTCCCGGCCGGCCCGTCGAAGCACTGCTGCACGGACTGACGGCCGTGTCCACCACCGATCCGGCCGCCCGTCGCACCACGTTCCCGTGGTGCGGCCGGGCGGCCGCCGCCCTGGCCGTCGCGTCCGCCGTGCTGCACGTCGGCGCACTCGGGGGGCACGCACCCTCCCCGGCGCCGGCGGTCCTGACGCTCGTCATGACCGCCGGGTGCCTCTACTGCGCGCGCCATCTCTGGCGGCGCGGAAACCAGCGGGACTGGATCCTGGTCACCGTCATGAACGTCGTGATGATCATGCTGCACCTGACCACCATGAGTCCCGGAGGTGGGGGCGGCGGCCACCACGGGCACGCTGTGCCGGTGGTCGCCGGTGGCACAGCGGACGCATCGATGCCTCCGCTCATGGCGGCCGCACTGGCGGTCGCGGCTGCGGAGATCCTCCTCGCCGTGAGCGTGGTGTTCCACCGCACCCGGGGGCTCGACCCGGCGATCGCGGGGTAGAGCGGGGAACCACAGCGACACCCACCCTGCCTATCCGGATCTGACGGACGAGCAGATCAGAGCCGATCTTGCTGCGGCCGAGGCCGCGATCACGGCACTGACGGGTCGCCCGGCCGTGCCGTTGTTCCGGTTTCCGTTCGGTGCTCGCACCGACGTCGACATCCGCGTCGTCAACGATGCCGGGTATGTGCCGGTGCGCTGGACGGTGGACTCGCTCGGCTGGAAAGGCACCAGCGGTGGTCTCGACGTCGGGGCGGTCACCGAACGGGTCGTCTCCGCAGCCGTGCCCGGCCAGCTCGTCCTGATGCACGTGGGCACGAACCCCGACGACGGCACGACTCTCGATGCCGATGCGCTGCCCGCGATCATCGACGGTCTGCGTACTCGGAGTTACAGTTTCGTGGATCCGGTCGATGTCGTCCGCTGAGCCCACCACGGTGCGTCGCACCCGTGTCTTCGATTTGCGGACTTACGATCGCTGTGCTTACTTATGAACGCGGTCGGGAATCGTTGGGTTGGATCCCATGGGCTGAAGGACGGTTTCGATGATCCTTTCCGCTGTCCGGGTGGCGATCGTCGGCGCGCTGACCATCGGTTCGATGTTCGGTGCCGTGTCGATCGCCCATGCCGACCCGTCCCCGGCTGCCTACTGTGCGCCGACCGTGGTGCTCGCCGTCGACGGCACGAAGGGTCCCGAAACGCCGGACTCGATCGACCCCGACAGCCCCCTCAACTCCTACACCGATCAGTACCGTGACAGTTCCGACTTCGCGGTGCGGCACGTGCGGTACCCGGCGGGCATGGTGGCCGGGGTGTTCGGCTGGGACACGTTCATGGACCAGTCGGTGCAGATCGGCGTGCAGAACCTGTGGGCGGAGATCGGCCGGACCGAGGCCGCCTGCGGGCCGCGCACGCGCTACGAGCTGTACGGCTACTCCCAGGGTGCGATCGTCGTGCGCCGGGTGGCGATGGAGATCGACGCGGTGCCGCCCGTGCACGACGACGGCACCGACCTTCAGGACCGCGTCCGGGTGCACCTGATCGCCGATCCGGCACAGGGCCGGCCCGCCCAGTACGCCGGTCCGCTCGTTCCCGGGATCACCCTTCCGCAGCCGGCCGGCGAGCTGCGGCACATCCCGGTCACCACCGAGTGCCTCGAGGGCGACATGATCTGCGATCCGGAGGGCAACGTCAGCGGATACATTCGCGAGCACGCGACGTATCACCCCTGATGTTCGCCCTCGGCGTCGCGCTGTTCGCGCTCGCCCTCGCCGTGTCCGTCGCCCTGCACGAGGCCGGTCACCTGTGGGTGGCGCGGCGTCTCGGAATGAAGGTGCGCCGCTTCGCAGTCGGTCGCGGCCCGACGGTCTTCTCGTTCCGCCGCGGGGAGACCGAGTACGGCCTCGGCCTGTTCCCGGTCGGGGGGTTCTGCGAGATCGCCGGCACCACCGCCCTCGACGAACTGGCCCCCGGCGAGTACGACCGGGCGTTGTATCGGCAGCGGACGTGGAAGCGCGTGGCCGTGATGTCCGGTGGCGTCTGTATGAATTTCCTGCTTGCCGTGGTGCTCGTCCTCGGGCTTGCGGTCGGGTGGGGTCTGCCGGATCTGCACCCGAGGATCGTGGTCGAGTCCGTCGGGTGCGTCCCGCCGTCGCAGGGGCCGGCGCCCGGATACGGACTCGTCGGGTGTGACGGGCCGGGACCGGCCGCGTCGGCCGGGATACGCCCCGGCGACGTCGTCCTCGCCGTGGACGGAAGGGACGTCGCCCGGTTCGGTGACCTCGTCGAAAGGGTGTGGCAGAGTTCGGGAGTCGTCGAACTGGTGATCGATCGGCAGGGACGGGAACTGCGGGTGCCGGTCGCTGTCGAACCGGTGCAGCGCTGGGTGGTCGACCCCCGGTCCGGGGTCGAGCGGTCGACGACCGTCGGGGCGATCGGCCTCTCCGCACAACCGGTCGCCGGTCCGGTCCGCTACGGCCTCGTCGCCGCCGTTCCGGCCGCGTTCGCGTTCACCGGGGACCTCGTCGTGGCGTCGGCGCGGACGCTGGCGAGCGCCCCGTCGAAGGTGGCGTCGCTGTGGCACTCCGTGACGGGCGGCGAGCGCGACGCGGACACCCCGGTCAGTGTCGTGGGCGCCGCGTCCCTGGGCGGGCAGGCTGCGGAACGGGGCATGTGGGAATCGTTCGTGTTGCTGATGGTCGGGCTGAACCTGTTCGTCGGCCTGGTCAATCTGCTGCCGCTGCTGCCCCTCGACGGCGGGCACGCGGCCGTCGCCGTCTACGAGGCGTGTCGTAACCGGGTGCGCCGGCTGCGAGGTCTGTCCGACGCGGGGCCGGTCGACTTCGGGAAGTTGCTGCCGGTGACCTACGCGTTCGTCGTCGCCGGGGGTGCCTTCACGGTGCTGACCGTCGTCGCGGACGTCGTCGCCCCGATCCGCCTGGCGTGATCCGATCCCGTCACGTTGCCTCCCATATCGATTATCGATAGGCTATCGATAATCGATATGGGAGGGTGTCATGAGTACGTCTTCGGTGTCCGTTCTCCGGCCCACCGCGAAGGACCGGCGCGACCTCTGGGCGAGCATGGCCGTGTTCGCCGGTACCGCGGCGGTGGTCGTCGCCGACTACGTCGCCACCCTGTCCGGGCAGCTCTCGGCCGCGACGGTGACCGCGCGCATGGAACTCGGCGAGGCGGCCACCCCCGTCCCCACGCCGTCCGGTGTGCAGGCGTCACTCGACGGCGCGGTGACCACCTCGCTGCCGGTCGCCGAGCTGTCGCCGGTGACCGTCGCGCTGCTGCGGACGGGCGACGCGGCGCAGACGCTGAGCTACCTGGCCGTGCTGGGGCTGCTGGCCCTGCTCGTGCGCCGGTTCGTGCAGGGCCGGATGTTCGACCACGGCACCTACCGGCTCACCTACCACCTCGGCTGGGTGGCACTGACCATCGCCCTGGTTCCGATGTTCCCCCGGATCACGGGCACCAACATGGCGATCCGCGATCTCGGTCTCACCCACGTCCCCGGCGTCGAGGGCAGTTGGCTCGGAGCCGAGTTCTGGCTGGTGTACGCCGGGGCGATGGTGCTCTCTGCGGTTGCGATCGCGATCCGGGTGGGCAACCGGATGGCACGCGACCAGGAAGGACTCGTGTGATGCCGCCGGAGTCAGAACACGCCGTCCACTGCCGGCTCGACGACCTGCTCGCCGAGCGCGGCATGACCCTCGCGACGCTGTCCGAACGCGTCGGGGTCAGCGTCGCCAACCTGTCCGTGCTGAAGAACGACCGCGCTCGCGCCATCCGGTTCTCGACACTGACCGCGATCTGTCACGTCCTCGGCTGCACCGTCGGGGACCTGCTGACCGTGCAACCCCCGCGGTGACCGCCCGAAGAACTCCTGCGGTACGGGACGCGCGGCGCACATTGTCCGGTCCTCGCGGCGAATGTCTCCCGGCCGTTGCGGATGCGCGCCCGAACCGCTTCCATTGAGTGATGCCGCGGTGGTGCTGGGACGAGGACGAACCGCTGTTCGGTGACGTCGAGTCGCCGGCCGGCGGTGTGGCCATCGCCGGTTGCTCGGCGCTGATCGCCCTCGTCGCGTTGCTGGTGATCGGCCCCGCCCTGGTGTGAACCACGTCCGGTCCCCCCACCCCCTCCTTTTGGGGTTCCGCGCGCGAAAGTGCCTGTTGCGCTCGTACTTACGCGCGCAACTCGCACCGACGCGCGCAACTTGCCCCTGACGCGCGCCACGTGCGTCCGACGCGCGCAACTTGCACCGACGCCGCGCCGGGAGAATTCCCACCGGGACGGGACGGGTGTCCCTGGCGACCGGGACACCGGGCGCAGCACCCTCTCCGTCAGGCGCAGAGCGCGCCGGGACGAGGGAGGGACACCGATGAGCACAGCGAGCGTGACGGAGGACAGCCGCACGGGCGCACGGCGCGCGTCGTCGAGCGCCTGGGCCTGGGCCGGGGCCGTCGCCGGCCTCGCCGGGGTGGTCGCCATCCAGGCGAGCATGGGCATGGGCGCCGCCTACGACGAATCCACGGCGGGCAACGCGTCCGCCATCGCCGACGCCTTCGCGGGCGAGCGGACCGAACTGCTGGTGATGCACCTGTCGCTGATGGTGTCGACGGTGCTGCTGCTGATCTTCGCCGCGGGCCTGCAGCGCCGCCTGCGGATCGCACTGCCCGACGACAGCCTCCTGCCGGCCGTCGCGGCGTTCGGGCTGCTGCTCACCGCGACGGCCTGCCTGCTCGGCGCCGGCCTCGACACCGAATTGCTGTTCGGGCTGAGCGAGCCGGGACAGATGGTCGCCGAGGTGGCCGTCGTCGGTTCGCACTGGGTCGGCACGATCCCGTGGCTGTGGGTGGGCGCGGGGGTCAGCGGCCTGGCGGTGGCCGCCGCCTCGCTGCGCCACGGCGCGACGCCGCAGTGGCTGGGCTGGGCGAGCGTGGTGCTCGGCGGCCTGACGGCGCTGCTCGGGATCTCCCCGCTGCAGTACATGGCCGGCTTCGTCGGCCCGGTGTGGGTGCTCGTCGCCGGCGTCGGATTCGCCGTCTCCGACAGGGCACGCCGATAGGCTGCCGCGCGACGGGACCGGCCGCGGGGCATACTCACCGCTGCAGGGCTGTTGCGGGCGCATCCGAGACGGCGGCGGGCACCGGTGGCGCACCGGGGCCCGCCGCCGTCGTCGCCGTGCTGTCGTGCGGTCTCGCCGTCGCCGCCCTCGCCGTCTTCGCGGCCGCTCGTCCGGACCTCGACTCGGACCAGCTGTTCTTCCTCGTCGACGTCGTCGGCGCCGCGGTATACGGCACCGTCGCCGGGGTGGTGCTCGCACGCCGGGTGCATCCGGTGCCGCTGCTGCTCTCGCTCGCCTCGATCGGCGTCGGGCTGTCGGCCCTGAGCTACGCGTGGACGAAGCTCGCGCAGGTGCGGCCCGGACTGCCGTTCGCCGGGGTCCTCGCGCCCCTGCAGAGCACCACGTGGATCCCCGGCACCCTGGCGCTGTTCCTGGTGGTGCCCTGGTTGGTCCGTGACACACCGCTCGACCGGCGCGCCCGCCTCGGTGTGCTCACCGGTGCCGCGGTCACCGGCTGGTTCTTCTGGGCCCGTACCTTCACCGGCACCGCCGTCGGCTGGCTCGTGCTGCCCGTCGTCACCGTCGGTCTGCTCGCCGCGGCGGACGTCACCTACCGGTGGCGGCGCGGCCCGGTGTCCGACCGCATCGGCCTGGGCTGGCTCGCGCTCGGCACCGCACTGATGGCCGTGTCCTACATCCCGCTCGCGGTGCCCGGCCTGCCGTGGATGCTCACCCCGCTGCTGCACCTGACCACCCAGGCGTTCTACCCGATCGCGATCCTCGTGGTGGTGCTGCGGCAACGATTGTGGGGGCTCGACCTCGCCGTCAGCCGCGCAGCCGTCGCCGGCAGCCTCGTCGCGGTACTCGCCACCGGCTACCTCGTCGTGACCGCCACCGTCGCCCTGATCCTGCCCACGGACGGCTCGGTCGTGGCCCAGGCCGTCGCCGCGGTCGCGGTGGCGCTGGCGGTGCAGCCGGTCCGGGCCTGGCTGACGCGGCGCGTGCACATCCTCGTCTACGGCGAGGGCGACGATCCGGCGAGCGCGGTGCGCCGGCTCGGCCGGCACTTCGCCGGGGCACAGACGCCGCGGCAACTGCTCGAGGATCTCGCCGCCGGCATCGGCGTCGCGCTGCGACTCGAGTCCGTGACGGTGCGCCGCGGCGACGAGGTGCTCGCCCGCTGGGGCACCCCCACCGGGCCCGCCGAGGAGGTCGTCCTGCGCGACGGCCGGGTCGCGGTGACGGCGCCACCCGGCGAGACCCTCGGGCCGCGCAGCCTCCGCGCACTCGGCGAACTCGCCTCCGTGGTCGAGGCCGGTCTCGTGGTGCTGCGATCCTCGGAGGAGCTCGACGCGGCCCGTGCCCGGCTCACCGAGGCCCGGCTCGCCGAACGCCGCACCATCCGCCGGGAACTGCACGACGGGCTCGGTCCGTCGCTGGCCGGGATCCGGCTCGGGCTGCAGGGCGCCCGCAACCTCGTCGACACCGACTCCGCCGACGCCGTTCCGCTGATCGACTCCCTGCTGCGCGAACTCGACCACCAGGTCGAGGGGGTGCGCGAGCTCTCCCGGGGGCTGCTCCCGCCCGCGCTCGACGAGCTCGGTCTCGCCGCCGCGCTCGAGGAGATGTCGGCTGTCCACTCGCGCAGTGGGTTTCGCGTCGAGGTGGACGCCGACGTGCCCTCGGGCCGCAGCGGTCCGGTCGTCGCGGCGGCGTACGGCATCGCCGCCGAGGCGGTCACCAATGCGCGGCGGCACAGCGGGGCCGACGGATGCCGCGTGCGCGTGCGGGCCTCGGCGGACCGGCTCACCCTCGAGGTGCGCGACGCGGGCCGGGGGATGGACCGGAACGCGCGACGGGGAGTGGGGACGCACAGCATGCGCGAACGCGCCGAGGACGTCGGCGGCAGCGTCGCGATCACGGGGGCGCAGCCGCACGGCACCGTCGTCACGGCGCACCTGCCGTGGGGACCGTCGTGAGCGCCCCCACGGCGATCGCCGTCGCCGTCGTCGACGATCATCCCGTGTTCCGGCTCGGCCTCGTCGCCCTGCTGGGCACCCTCGACGGCATCGAGGTGGTGGCGCAGGCAAGTTCGGTCGCCGAGGCGCTCGAGGTGATCACCGCGGACGTCGACGTCGTGCTCATGGACCTCGAACTCGGGGACGGCTCGGGCATCGAGGCGACCCGGCTGCTGCTCGGACGGTTCCCCGAGTTGCGGGTGCTGGTGGTGACCATGCACGAGGACGAGGACTCGCTCGTCGCGTCGGTGCGGGCCGGGGCGCGCGGCTATCTCGTCAAGGGTGCGGACCCGTCGGGCGTGGAGCGGGCGATCCGGGCCGTCGCGGACGGCGAGGTCATCGTCGGCGCCGCCGTCGCCGCCAAGGCGATCGGCGCGATGGCGGCCTCCCGCACCCTCGCGCCCACGGTCTTCCCGGAACTGACCGACCGGGAACGCGAGGTGCTGGACCTGATGGCGCGCGGGCACGACAACGCCACCATCGCCCGCCGCCTGGTGCTGAGCCCGAAGACGGTGCGCAACCACGTGTCGAACGTGCTCGGCAAGCTCGGCGCGGCCGACCGGTCGACCGCGATCGTGCAGGCCCGCGAGGCCGGCCTGGGGGTGTGAACGTCCGCTCGGTTCGGTCACGGACTCCGCTCGGTTCGGTCCTTCAGTCCGCGGCGCCCCGGCTCCTAGGGTGGACGACGTCGGGCGTGACGGCTGTCACGAGCTGGCGCCCCTCGCATCCGCAAAGCACGGGAAGGAACCTGCGCACTGTGACCTCCGAGGCATTCATCTACGAAGCCATCCGAACTCCGCGCGGCCGCGGCAAGAAGACCGGGTCGCTGCACTCGGTCAAGCCGATCTCCCTGGTCACCGGCCTGATCGACGAACTGCGCGTGCGGTTCCCGGACCTGGACGAGAACCGCATCTCGGACCTGATCCTCGGCGTCGTCGGGCCGGTGGGCGACCAGGGCGCCGACATCGCCCGCACCGCGGTGACCGCGGCGCGCATGCCCGACACCGTCGGCGGCGTGCAGATCAACCGCTTCTGCGCCTCCGGCCTCGAGGCTGTGAACATGGCCGCGCAGAAGGTGCGCTCCGGCTGGGACGAGCTCGTCGTCGCGGGTGGCGTCGAATCGATGTCGCGGGTGCCGATGGGCTCCGACGGCGGCCCGTGGGCGCTGGACCCCGCCACCAACTACGACACCTACTTCGTGCCGCAGGGTGTCAGCGCCGACCTGATCGCCACCATGGAGGGCTTCAGCCGCGAGGACGTCGACGCCTACGCGCTCCGCTCGCAGCAGCTCGCCGCGGCGGCCTGGTCCGGCGGCTACTTCGCCAAGTCCGTGGTGCCGGTCAAGGACCAGAACGGCCTGACCGTCCTCGACCACGACGAGCACATGCGTCCCGACACCACCCTCGCGGGTCTGGCCGGACTGCAGCCGTCGTTCGCGATGGTCGGCGAGATGGGCGGCTTCGACGCCGTCGCGCTGCAGAAGTTCCACTTCGTGGAGAAGATCGACCACGTCCACCACGGCGGCAACAGCTCCGGCATCGTCGACGGCGCCGCGCTGGTGCTCGTCGGTTCCGAGCAGGCCGGCAAGGACATGGGTCTGACCCCGCGGGCGCGCATCGTCGCCACCGCCACCTCGGGTGCGGACTCGACGATCATGCTCACCGGTCCCACCCCGGCCGCGCACAAGGTCCTCGCCGCCGCCGGCCTGACCGTGGACGACATCGACCTGTTCGAGATCAACGAGGCGTTCGCGTCCGTCGTGCTCAAGTTCCAGAAGGACCTGAAGATCCCGGACGAGAAGCTCAACGTCAACGGCGGCGCCATCGCGATGGGGCACCCGCTCGGCGCGACCGGCGCCATGATCATGGGAACGATGGTCGACGAGCTCGAGCGCCGCGGTGCCCGCCGCGCCCTCGTCACCCTCTGCATCGGTGGCGGCATGGGTGTGGCCACGATCATCGAGCGCGTCTGAAACTTCGGAAGGGACTGGGGAATTCACAGTGACTGAGAACAACATGATCGGCTGGGAGCGCGACGCCGACGGCATCGTGGTGCTGACCCTCGACGACCCGAACCAGGGCGCGAACACCATGAACGAGCTGTACAAGGCGTCGATGAAGGCCACCGTCGACCGCCTCGTCGCCGAGAAGGACGACATCACCGGTGCCGTGATCACCTCCGCCAAGAAGACCTTCTTCGCCGGCGGCGACCTGAAGAACATGATCAAGGTCGGGCCGGAGGACGCGCAGCGGATCTTCGACGAGGTCGAGGCGATCAAGGCGGACCTGCGCCGGCTCGAGACCCTCGGCAAGCCCGTCGTCGCCGCGATCAACGGCGCGGCCCTCGGCGGCGGCCTCGAGATCGCGCTCGCCACCCACCACCGCATCGCGGCCGACGTCAAGGGCGTGCAGATCGGCCTGCCCGAGGCCACGCTGGGCCTGCTGCCCGGCGGTGGCGGCGTCACCCGCACCGTGCGGATGCTGGGTCTGCAGACCGCGCTGATGCAGGTGCTGCTGCAGGGGCAGCGCTACAACCCGGCCAAGGCGAAGGAGATCGGCCTGATCGACGAGATCGTCGGCAGCATCGACGAACTCGTCCCCGCCGCCAAGGCGTGGATCAAGGCCAACCCCGAGGGCGGCGTGCAGCCCTGGGACAAGAAGGGCTTCAAGATCCCCGGTGGTACCCCGGCGTCGCCGGCGTTCGCGGCGAACCTGCCGGCGTTCCCGGCGAACCTGCGCAAGCAGCTCAAGGGTGCCCCGATGCCGGCGCCGCGGGCCATCATGGCCGCCGCCGTGGAGGGCTCGCAGGTCGACATCGACAACGCGTCGAAGATCGAGGGCCGGTACTTCACCGAGCTCGTCACCGGCCAGGTCGCCAAGAACATGATCCAGGCGTTCTTCTTCGACATGCAGGCCATCAATTCCGGTGCGTCACGGCCGAACCAGGCCGACGGCACGCCGTTCCCGAAGACCACCTTCCGGAAGGTCGCCGTGCTGGGCGCCGGCATGATGGGCGCGGGCATCGCCTACGTGTGCGCCAAGGCCGGCATGGACGTGATCCTCAAGGACGTCTCGATCGAGTCGGCGCAGAAGGGCAAGGCGTACTCGGAGGGCATCGAGGCCAAGGCGCTCTCGCGCGGCAAGACGACGGAGGAGAAGTCCGCGGCGCTGCTTGCCCGCATCACTCCCAGCGCGGACGTCGCCGATCTGGCGGGTGCGGACCTCGTCATCGAGGCGGTGTTCGAGAACACCGAGCTCAAGCACAAGGTGTTCCAGGAGATCCAGGACGTCGTCGCGCCGGACGCGGTGCTCGGTTCGAACACCTCGACGCTGCCGATCACCGGTCTCGCGGAGGGCGTGACGCGGCAGGAGGACTTCATCGGCCTGCACTTCTTCTCGCCGGTCGACAAGATGCCGCTGCTCGAGATCATCGCCGGGGAGAAGACCTCCGACGCGACGCTGGCCAAGGCGTTCGATCTCGCCCAGCAGATCCGCAAGACCCCCATCGTCGTCAACGACTCGCGGGGCTTCTTCACCTCGCGCGTCATCGGCACGTTCGTCAACGAGGCGATCCGCATGGTCGGCGAGGGCATCGAGCCGGCGACGATCGAACAGGCCGGTTCGCAGGCCGGCTACCCGGCGCCGCCGCTGCAGCTGTCGGACGAGCTGAACCTGACGCTGATGCAGAAGATCCGCAAGGAGACCGAGGCGGCGACCGAGGCGTCGGGACTGAAGGTGCCGCAGGACGATTCGTCCACCGTCGTCGACTTCCTCGTCGACGAGGCCCGTCCGGGCCGTGCGGGCGGCGGCGGCTTCTACGAGTACGTCGACGGCAAGCGCAGCCGCATCTGGCCGGGCCTGCGGGAGAAGTTCGACAGTGCCCCCACGGACATCCCGATCCAGGACCTGATCGAGCGGATGCTGTTCATCGAGGCCATCGAGACGCAGAAGTGCTTCGACGAGGGCGTGCTGCGCACCACCGCCGACGCCAACATCGGCTCGATCCTCGGCATCGGCTTCCCGGCCTGGACCGGTGGCGTCGCCCAGTACATCGCCGGCTACCCCGGCGGTAAGGAGGGCTTCGTCAAGCGCGCCGAGGAACTCGCCGCCAAGTACGGCGAGCGCTTCACCCCCCCGGCGTCCCTGCGCTGACCCCCGTGCGCGGTTTTGGTAGCCATCGCTACCAAAACCGCGCACGAGTTCTCCACAGGTGAGGGCTCCCGGCCACGGTCGGGGGCCCTCACGCGTCGGGGGTCCGCCATCATCGACCGCATGGGGGACTTCGGGAAGAGCGACGTGCAGAAGCTGTTCGACGATCGAGCCGGCTTGGTGACCCAGACCGAGCTGACCGACCTGGGGGTGGGGCGGGGAACGGTGCGGCATCTGCTCGACACCGGGCGGTGGCAGCGTGTCCTGCAGGGCGTCTACGCCGTCAGCAGCGGGCCGCTGACACGGACCATGGTGCTCGAGGCGGCGCTGCTCTACGGGGGCGGCGCGGCGATGCTGAGCCATCGCACTGCGGCGGAGCTGTGGGGCATGCTCCCGGTCGACGACACCGCACCGGTGCACGTCACCGTTCCCGTGGGCAAGTCCGCGCTGCCGCAGCGAGCGACGATGCGGGCACCCGGACGGAAGGCGACGCTACCGGTGTCGAAGCCGGACGCCGTTCTCCATCCCGGGGTGATCGTGCACCGGTCCCGGGCGCACGCCCACATCGGCGTCGATCGGTACCTGGCGCGCACGACCAAGGTCGACACCGCACTGGATCTGGCCACCGCGCAGCCGTCGCCGCGGGAGGCGTACCTGTCGCTGATCTCCACGGTCACGAACGCCGGGATCCGGCTGCACACCGTGCGACGGCGACTCGAGGAGCGGCCGCCGTACCGGTATCGGACCGCGCTCGACGAGGCCGTGACACTGCTGGCGGAGGGGGTGCAGTCCGTCCTGGAGTACCACTACGCGATCGATGTCGAGCGTGCGCATGCACTGCCCGTGGCGGACCGGCAGAGCCCGGTCGTCGTGGACGGCAGGACCCTGTACGAGGACTGCACGTACGACGGCGCCGGATGCCCGCTCACGGTGCGGTTGGACGGCAGGTGGGTGCATTCGATGCGCGAAGTCGCCTTCCGCGACCGGCGTCGGGACAACGCCGCTGAGCTGGCCGGACGATCGCGGCTGGTCTTCGGATACCGGGAGGTGGCGTCGTCGCCGTGCGACGTCGCGCGCGAGGTGGAGACGGTGCTGACCCGGTTGGGCTGGGTCCGGGACGAGCCGAACCCCTGCTCGTGCCGTGCGCGGTTCTGGTAGTGGGTACTACCAGAACCGCGCACGGGCCGCGGAGCGGCCTATGCGACCCACCACGGGCGCAGCGGGACGTTCGGCTCCTGATCCGGGCCGAGCTTGACGGCCAGGACGTGGTGCAGTTGCACGACGTTGCGTTCGAAGCCGAGGCGGGAACCGGCCATGTACAGGCCCCACACGCGGGCGGTGCCCTCGCCGACCTCGGCGACGCACGCGTCCCAGTTGGCGACGAGGTTCTCGCACCAGCCCTTCAGGGTCAGCGCGTAGTGCTGGCGCAGGTTCTCCTCGTGCAGCACCTCGAGGCCGATGTCCTGGATCTCGGTGATGATGCGCCCCGAGCCGGTGAGTTCCCCGTCGGGGAAGACGTACCGGTCGATGAAGCCCCCGGCCTTGACGGGGCCGCGGTTGACCGGACGGGTGATGCAGTGATTGAGCAGCAAGCCGCCCTCGCGCAGCTTGTCGTGCAACCGCCGGAAGTACGTGGGGTAGTTCTGCACGCCGATGTGCTCGGTCAGCCCGATCGAGGAGATCGCGTCGAAGCCCGTCTCCGGCACGTCGCGGTAGTCGGAGAAGCGGACCTCGGCGAGGTCGGTGAGTCCCTCGTCGGCGATGGCCTTCTGCGCCCACTCCGCCTGCTCCCGCGACAGGGTGACGCCGAGTGCCTTGACGCCGCGCCGTGCCGCGTACCGCACCATCCCGCCCCAGCCGCAGCCGATGTCGAGGAGACGGTCCCCGGGCTGCAGCCGCAGCTTCTCGAAGACGAGGCGGTACTTGTTCTCCTGTGCGTCCTCGAGACTCTGCGCCTCGGAGTCGAACAGCGCGCACGTGTACGTCATGGACGGGCCCAGGACGTGCTCGTAGAACGCGTTGGAGACGTCGTAGTGATGGTGGATCACCTCGGCGTCACGGCTGCGCGAATGCCGGAGCCCCTCCGCGAACCGGCGCCAGCGCGGCAGGTGCTCCTGCGGGGGCGGCGCGATGGGCTTGAGCGTCTCCAACCCCAGCGAGCGGGCGATCTGCGCGAGCGTCAGTGCCGGTGGACGCTGGAAGTGCAAGTCGCCCAGGGCCTTCAGGAGCTCGTACGGGTTGCCGGGATGGACGCCTTCGGCTTCGAGGTCACCCGAGACGTAGGCGCGGGCCATGCCGAGGTCGCCGGGTGCCGTCGCCAGATAGGTCGTGCCGCGCGTGGAGGTCAACCGCAGGCCGTACGGGGCGTCCGCCGGGCCGGCGCTGGAGCCGTCGTACGCGGTGAACCGCACCGGCAGCTCGCCGCCGGTCACGGTCTCGAGAATCTGGGCGAGCGTGAGCCGGCCGTCGGGAATGCCTGGTTCTCGCAACGTGGTCATCTGTTGTGCACCGCCTTCGAGAAGAGGTCAAGCAAACGGGATTCGGGGTCGTAACGCTTCTTCAGGGCGGGATAGTCCCCGCCGCCGTAGTAGAGCTCTTCGAACTCCGCGCGCGTGTAGTACGAGTCGGAGTACAGCGATTTGTGGCCGTCGAGCTCGGCGACCTTGTGTTCGATGCGACGGTTCGCGGCGCCCTCGATCTCGCCGGCAACGGCCGGGACCGACGACCAGAAGCCGACGTTGACATAGGTGCGTTTCGGTTCGAGCGGGTACAGGGGCCACGGCCGCTGGGCGTCGCGCGCCACCGGGCCGCCCTCCCGTAACCGCAAGGGGCACAGCCAGACCGGCTCGATCGGAATCTCGTCGAGGAACCAGCGCAGGAACTCGGCGGTCCGTTCGATCGGCACCTCGATGTCCTGCACGACGCGTTCGCGCGGCAGGTTGCCCTTGCGCCGCTCGATACGGTCGGCGACGCCGTAGCGGTGGTCGAGGGCGATCAGCTTCCAGTAGAAGCTGCTGCGGAGCAGGCGCTTCGGCCACAGCCGCCGGATCCGGGGGTCCTGGGCGCCGAAGGCGCGCGAGCACCAGAACCAGTCGGTGTCCCACCGCCACAGGTAGTCCCGGACGGTGAGGCGGTCGGTCCGCGGATGGTTGACGGATGCGTGCTGGATCGAGCGGTAGTAGATGTTTTCGCCGGTGTAGTCGCTGACCGGGCCGGGGGCGTCGGTCTGCGTCCCGAGGGTCAGGTAGGACTCCGCGGCGGAGAACATCACCCCGTCGAGGTAGTCGACCGGCACCCCGGCGTGCACCCGCTCGGTGGCGATGCGGTCGAGGGCCGACTGCATCTCGTCGAGCGAGTCGAACCGCAGATGCCGCAGCGCCACGTACGGTTTCACCGGTTCGAGTTCGATGCGCAGGCGCGTGGCGTAGCCGAGGGTGCCGTAGGAGTTGGGGAAACCGTGGAACAGGTCGGCGTGCTCACCGTCGGGGGTGGCGGTGACGATCTCGCCCGCGCCGGTGAGGATGTCCATCTCGAGGACCGACTCGTGCGGCAGGCCGTTGCGGAAGGAGGTCGACTCGATGCCGAGCCCGGTGACCGCGCCGCCGAGCGTGATCGTCTTCAGCTGCGGCACCACCAGGGGTGCGAGGCCGTGGGGCAGGGTCGCGTCGACCAGGTCCTCGTAGGTGCACATGCCGGCGACGTCGGCGGTGCGCGCGACGGGGTCGACGGAGACGACGCCGCCGAGGCCGGACACGTCGAGGCCGGGCGCGTTCACCCGGGCCCGGGCCCGGAAGAGGTTGGAGGTCTTCTTCGCCAGGCGCACGGGGGCGTCGGCAGGGATGGCGCGGTAGGAACGCAACAGGCGCTCGACACCCGCCCGATGTGCGGATTCTCCGCTCGGGACTACGACTGACTTCGGCTTCTGCATACGACTCCCTGGGGCGACGCACGGTGGCGACCTTCACAATAGCCCCGCGGGCCCGCCCGGGCGCGACGATGCAGCAGGCAGGATGGGAACCGGTGACGGCCGCGCTCCGAGCGGCCCACGGGCAACAGGAGGAACAGTGGGACAGGTAAGCGCCAGCAGTTCGATTCAGCTCGCCGCGGCGCCGGAGCGGGTGCTCGAGGCCCTCGCGGACTACGAGTCGGTGCGTCCGCGCATCCTCCCGGAGCAGTACCGCGACTACCGGGTGCTCTCGGGTGGTCGCGGCGACGGCACGGTCGTGCACTGGATCCTGCAGGCGACGAAGAAGCGGGCTCGCGACGTCGAGGCGCGAGTGGCGGTCTCGGGCAGCACGATCACCGAGCGGGACGCGAACTCGTCCCTGGTGACCACGTGGAGCGTGGTGCCCAACGGCACCGGTTCGACCGTGGTGACGTTGACCGAGTGGAAGGGTGCGGGCGGCATCGGCGGCTTCTTCGAGAAGACCTTCGCGCCGCTCGGGCTGCGCAAGATCCAGGAGCAGGTGCTGGCGAACCTGAAGCGCGAACTGGACTAGAGGGCGTCGGCGGGGTCGCCGGCGAACGCGACGATCCCGGCGACGACGGCGGTGGCGTAACGCTGCCGCCCGTCGGGATCGGTCATCGTCGCGGCGTCCGTCGCGTTGCGCATGTTGCCGAGCTCGACCAGCACCGACGGCCGTCGGGCCAGATTGAGTCCGGCCAGGTCGTCGCGACCGAGCAGGCCGTCGGTGCCGAGGTAGGTGGACGGGGTCAGTCCGGCGTCGACGAGGGCGTCGCGCACGGCGACGGCGAGGGCGACGGACGGGCCGGCCTGCACCTCGTCGAGCGGGGGCGCCGAGTAGTTGACGTGGAAGCCGCGCCCGTCGGCGGGGCCGCCGTCGGCGTGCAGGCTGACCACGACGTCCGCGCCGGAGGCGTTGGCCTCTTCCGCGCGCCGGTCCACGCAGGCCGCGACGGACGCGTCGTCGGGGCGGCTGAGCAGCACGTGCGCGCCGAGCTCCTCGAGTTCGGCGCGCACGAGCATCGCGACGTCCCAGTTGAAGGTGTGTTCCGTGTAGCCCGAGTCGGTGCTGGTGCCGGTGGTCTGGCAGTTCTTGGTGCCGCCGCGGCCGGTGGGCACCTGGGCGGTGATGCTCGCGTCGTTGGTGCCGTTGTGGCCGGGGTCGAGGAAGACGGTGCGGCCGGTCAGCGGCAGGTCCGGGGTCGCGGTCGCGGGGACTCCCGGCAGGGACAGGGCCAGCACGCAGGTGGCGGCGACGGTGATCCGGCGGGACAGTCCACGCACGCGCATTCCGTCACGGTACCGGGGACGGACTACCCTGAGTTGCGAAATCCCGCGAAAGGACATGCCTGTGGAACCCGGTGGAATGCCCGACATGCAGCAGCTCCTGGCGCAGGCGCAGCAGATGCAGCAGCAGCTGATGGCCGCCCAGGCGGAGATGGCGCAGGCGGAGGTGACCGGCCAGGCCGGTGGCGGCCTGGTGACGGCGACGGTGAAGGGGACCGGTGAGGTCGTCGGCCTTCGGATCGACCCCGAGGTCGTCGACCCCGAGGACGTGGAGACGCTGCAGGACCTGGTGATCGGCGCGATCGCCGACGCGTCGGCGAAGGCGCAGGAGATCGCCTCCGAGAAGCTCGGCCCCCTGGCCGGTGGGCTCGGCGGCGGCATTCCCGGTCTGCCCGGCTTCTAGAGGAGTCACGTGTACGAGGGACCGGTCCAGGACCTGATCGACGAGCTCGGCAAGCTGCCGGGCATCGGTCCGAAGAGCGCCCAGCGCATCGCGTTCCACCTGTTGTCGGTCGAGCCGCCGGAGCTCGACCGGCTGCAGGCGGCCCTGCAGCAGGTGCGCGACGGCGTCCGGTTCTGCGAGGTGTGCGGCACGGTGGCGGATCAGGAGCGGTGCCGGATCTGTTCCGATCCGCGCCGGGACCGGACCCAGATCTGTGTGGTCGAGGAGCCGAAGGACGTGCAGGCCATCGAGCGCACCCGCGAGTTCCGTGGGCGCTACCACGTGCTCGGCGGCGCCCTCGATCCGCTCAGCGGCATCGGTCCGGACCAGTTGCGGATCCGTGAGCTGCTCACCCGCATCGGCAATCAGGAGGACGGCGTCGACGTCACCGAGGTGATCATCGCGACGGACCCCAACACGGAGGGCGAGGCCACGGCGACGTACCTCGTGCGGATGCTGCGGGACTTCCCCGGCCTGACCGTGACGCGGCTGGCGTCCGGTCTGCCCATGGGGGGCGACCTCGAGTTCGCCGACGAGCTGACCCTCGGGCGGGCGCTCTCGGGCCGACGCACACTGTGACCGCCCCGAGACGCACCGGGGAGCAGACGCGCCGCCGGATCCTCGACGCGGCCGGCATGGCGTTCGCGACGCGTCCGTACCGCGAGATCACCCTCAAGGACATCGCCGAGGACGCCGGCGTCAGCCCGGCGCTGATCATCAAGTACTTCGGTTCCAAGGAGCAGTTGTTCGACGCGCTGGTCGACTTCCAGAGCGCGGCGGACGTGTTGTTCGACGGTCCCCTCGAACAGCTGGGGGAGCGGATGGTGTCGATGCTGGCGCGGCCGCTCGAACCGTACAAGCCGCTCTCGATGAACATCCTGTTCATGAGCGGGGCGAGCGAGGAGAGCAACAGCAAGCTCCGGGAGAACTATTCGAAGCAGATGATCGACGCGCTCGCGGCACGCCTGCCCGGCCCGGATGCACGGTTGCGGGCGGAGCTGGCGATGTCGATGGTGATGGGTCTGGCGATCATGCGGCGGCGCATGCTCGCGGAGCGCGCCACCGGTTCGGTGCCGGACGTGGTGGCGCGGTACGCGCCGCTGGTGCAGGAGCTGCTCGACGGGGCGGAGTGACCGACGGCCCGGAGTGAGATGCGGGTCACCTCTGTTGCGGGGTAAACGGCTATTCACTTAGCCTGGTAAACAATTATTCACCCCGCGCGGAGGAGGGCCGATGGCGTACGTGTCCACCCACCCCCTCCGGCTGCGCGGATCCCGGCCGGACCGGTCGCTCGCCGGGCCGCCCGCCCGCGGGGCGGCGACGGCGGTCGCGCCCCGGCCGTCGCGTTTCGTCTTCCCGATCCTCGCGGTCGGGGCGATCTTCCAGGCGATCATGCAGACGGTCATGGTGCCGCTGCTGCCGAGCATGCCGGCGCTGACCGGCGCCGGCACCACGGCCGTGTCGTGGCTGGTGACCGCCACCCTGCTGGTCGGGGCCGTGATGACCCCGATCTTCGGCCGGCTCGCCGACATGGTCGGCAAGAAGCGCATGCTGCTCGTCGCGCTCGTCCTGATGACCGTCGGATCGCTGCTGTGCGCGATCAGCTCGAACATCGCGGTCCTCATCACCGCCCGCGGTCTGCAGGGCGCGGGCGCGGCGGTCATTCCGATCGGCATGTCGATCCTGCGGGAGGAACTGCCCAGGGACCGCGTCGGACGCGCCGTCGCCCTGCTCAGCTCCACCCTCGGCCTGGGCACCGCGCTGGGCATCCCGTTCGCCGCCGCCATCGTCCAGTTCGCGGATTGGCACGTGCTGTTCTGGGTCACCACCGCGATCGGCGCGGCGGTGGCGACCGCGGCCGCGGTGTTCATCCGCGAGTCCCGCACCCGCACCGGCGGCCGGTTCGACGGCGTCGGCGCGGTCGGCCTGAGCGCCGCGCTGGTGAGCCTGCTCGTCCCCCTCACCCAGGGCAGCACCTGGGGCTGGACCAGCCCCGCCGTGCTGTCGATGTTCGCCGCCGCCGTCGTGCTGTTCGGACTGTGGGGATTCCAGCAGCTGCGCAACCGCAATCCGCTCGTCGATCTGCGGGCCTCGGCGCGGCGCACGGTCCTGATGCCGCACCTGGCCGCCCTGCTGGTGGGGTTCGCGTTCTACGGCAACACCCTCATCACCACGCAGTTGCTGCAGGCCGACCCCGACCACGGCGCCGGGTACGGGCTGCCGATCCTGCTCGCGGCCCTGTGCCAGCTGCCGGCGAGCTTCGCGATGATGTCGTTCGCCCTCGTCGCGGCGCGGTTGTCCGACCGGTGGGGCACGAAGGTCCCCATGCTGGCCGGCGCGTTGTTCCTGCTGGGCGGCTACTCGCTGCATGCGGTGCCCGACAAGCCGCTGTGGTCGGTGGTGGTGGCGCTCGGTGTCGCCGCCATCGGCACCACACTCGTGTACTGCACACTGCCGGTGCTGATCATGGGTGCGGTCCCGCTCGAGCAGACCGCCGCGGCGAACGGCGTCAACGTGCTGCTGCGCACCACGGGCAGCACGGTGTGCAGCGCCGTGGTCGCGACCGTCCTTGCGGCGCATCTGGTGAGCGGCGGCATCGCCGCGGCGGGCTTCTCGATCGCCTACCTGGCGTGCGCTGCCTGCGCGGTGGTGGTGTTCGTGGCCGCGCTCGCGCTGCCGGCGGCGAACCGGCGGCCCGTCGAGCACGTCACCTCCGAGGTGCCTTCCGTATGAGTAACGCCGGTCCGCCGCCCGCGTGCCGGCGGCGAACCGGCCTCCTCCCTCCCCGGGTCTAGTACTCCACGCCGAGGTCCCGCGGGCGGTAGCCCTCCGGGTACCCCGGATAGGTGCGGTTGCTCGGATTGCTCGCGGCCATCGAGGTCCGTCGTTTCGGCAGCCGGCGTACCACCGCCGAACGGGCCCGCAGCGCGGCCTCCGCGACGGCCCGGACCCGCGGGGACCCCTGCGGGAACCCGAATGCCGCCGCCATCCGCTCGTCGATGAGCGAGTACACGGCCGTGGCGACGGCGGGGGGGGGGACCCCCTTCGGGTACCACGACTGGAACAGCCGCAGGGTGTAGGTGCCGATGCGGTGGTTGTCGTCGCTGTAGGTGAAGTGCTCGTCCTCGTAGTCCAGCTTGAACCGCTGGAAGTCCTGGTACGACTCCGGAATGTTCTTGATCCCCATCCGGATTCCGACCTGCCGGTAGAAGTGGAACGAGGCGAGACGCTCGTGCGGGTGCAGCCGCCGCCAGCCGTAGCGGTCGATCCAGTCGATCGGGTCGTAGACGAACGTCGAGAGGACGTAGAGCATGTCGTCGTTGTCGATCGAATACCTGCCGTGCATCCGGTTGACGTTGCGCAGCGACTCGCGACCCCGGTCGGAGTCGTACCCGTGCTCGACGAGTTCGGACATCAGGATCGCGGTGTCGTCGTAGCGCTTCTGCGGGCGGTGCTCGAACTCGCCGGTGCGGGCCAGCAGCGCGGAGATGCTCGGCACACAGTAGGTACGGAACAGCGCGAACTCGAGCGACCGCTGGTAGTCCCAAGGGAACTCGTACCCGGCGGTGATCCGCAGGATGTCCTGATGGTGGGTGACCGGGTCCAGGCCCTCGATCACCTTCAGCCAGCCGAATCGCCCGAATCCGGCGTGCGGGTCCTGGTTCGGCGCGGGGAAGGTGGCGGCCTTCTCGGTCCGGGCGTCGGGGCGGGCGACGACGGACGCCCCGCGCGTGCGTTCCCGGGTGCGGTCGGGGGAGGTCGACGTCATCCGCGTCACCGCCCGTGCCGGGTGCGGAGCATCCACGCGGCGATCTTCATGTCCCGCGCGGTGCGTTCGAGGGTGAGCAGGTTCAGCGGGGCCCGGAACCTCTCGACGGTCACCGACTTGGGGCGGCTGAATTCGCGCAGGCCGTCGGCGCCGTGGATGCGGCCGAATCCGGATTCGCCGATGCCACCGAACGGCAGCGACGGGATGCCCGCGAAACCGAGCACCGAGTTCACCGACACCATGCCGGTGCGCAGCCGGTCGGCGATCTTCCGTCCACGCGCGCGGTCCTTGGTGAACACCGACGCGCCGAGACCGTAGTCGGTGGCGTTGGCGCGCTCGACGGCCTCGTCGAGATCGCGCACCTTGTTGACCACCACCGTCGGGCCGAACGTCTCCTCGCACACCGCCGAGGACCGCTCCGGGACGTCGGTGAGGATCACCGGGTCGACGTAACGGTCGTGCACGGACTCGCGGCCGCCGACGACGGCGCGGGCGCCGTGCTCGAGCGCGTCGTCGATCTGGCCGCGCACGATGTCGATCTGCCGGGGCAGGGTCATCGGACCGTAGCTCGCGTCGTCGCTGCCGCCGGGGCGCACCCGCTCCATGGTCGCGGTGAGCTTGTCGAGGAACTGCCGGTAGACCGGCTCGACGACGTAGATGCGTTCGACGCCGGCGCAGGTCTGGCCCGCGTTCCCGAACGCTCCGAACGCGGCCATCTCCACGGCCTTGTCGAGGTCGGCGTCCTCCGCGACGATCATCGCGTCCTTGCCCCCGCACTCGGCGACGAGCGGGGTGAGGGTCTCGGCGCACACGGCCATGACCTTGCGGGCGGTGGCGCCGGAGCCGGTGAAGGCGACCTTGTCGACGCCGGAGCGGGCGAGTGCCGCCCCGGTCTCGCCGAGGCCGGTGATCACCTGGAACACCGGCTGCGTCGGGGCGAGCCCGTTCCACTTCTCCTCGAGCCACTTACCCACGCCGGGGGTCAGCTCGGACGGCTTGAACACCACGGCGTTGCCGGCGGCGAGGGCGTAGGAGATCGAGCCCATCGGGGTGTAGACCGGGTAGTTCCACGGTCCGATGACGCCGATCACGCCGAGCGGCTGGTACTCGAGGGTGGCCCGCTGGTTGGCGCTGGCGAGACCGGACGGCACCGTGCGCGGGCGCAGCACCTTCCTGGCGTTGCGGGCGGCCCAGTCGAGGTGCTCGATCGCGAGCATCACCTCGAGGAAGGCGTCACCGCGGGGCTTGCCGGTCTCGGCGGAGACGAGGGCCGCGAGGGGCTCGGCGTCGGCGGCGACGGCCTGCTTGAACTCGAGCAGCCAGTCGCGGCGGCCCCGGAAGCCCTGGTCGGCCCACCATCGGGCCGCCGAACGCGCGCGGTCGACGGCGGCGGCGACGTCGGCGGCACCGGCGATCGGATACTCGGCAAGGACGGATCCGTTGCGCGGGTCGAGACTCGCGAAGGTATCCCCCGGAGGGGCCGGGGACTGGGTATCGGCGGGCGTGAGTTCCTGGGTCATGGGCGACGCTTCCTTCGCTGGGCCACATCAAATATATTTGATGTGATTCACTGTCGTGGATATCACACTAGGCGGCGCGCCCGGTGTCGACAACCCCCCACTAATTGTCCAGGCCAGGAGGCCGATCCCATGCACACGAACCTGACGGAATTCACTCCCGAGCAGCAGGACTTCGCCGCAGCCGTCGCCGATTTCTGCCGACGGGAGGTCGGCACCCGCGAACAGCGAGACGCCCTCACCGACCACGGCAAGCACAGCCACAACCAGGAGCTCTACCGGAAGATGGCCGAGCTCGGCTGGCTCGGCGTGACGGTGCCCGAGGAGTTCGGCGGCTCCGCCGGCAGCACGGTCGACCTGTGCATCCTGCTCGAGCAGAGCACACGGGGCATGGCACCCATCGGGGGCATCGGCCCCACCCTCATCACGGGCGCCGCCTACGAGAAGTTCGGCACCCGGGCGCAGAAGGAGACGGTGCTCGGCGGCATCGTCGAAGGCAGATCCCAGTCCATCTCCATGTCCGAGCCCGAGGCCGGGTCCGACGTCGGCGCCCTGACCTGCCGCGCCGAGAAGGTCGACGACGGCTGGCTGATCAACGGCCAGAAGACCTGGTGCTCCAACGCGCACTTCGCCGACAACATCCTGCTCGTCGCCCGCACCGACCGCAGCGGCGCCAAGCATCAGGGCCTGACGATGTTCCATCTGCCGGCCGGCACTGCGGGACTGAAGATCAGCGGCATCGAGACCATGGGCGGCAAGGAGGTCAACGACCTCTACCTCACCGACGTGCATCTGCCGGCGGACGCCGTCGTCGGCGAGGTCGGCAACGGCTGGACCCAGCTGATGGCCGGGCTGAACACCGAGCGGCTCATCCTGGCCGCGATGATGCTCGGCACCGCGCAGCGCGCCTTCGACGACGCCCTGCAGTTCGTCACCGAACGCAAGCAGTTCGGCCGGCCGGTCGGCACGTTCCAGGCCATCCGTCATCGCGTCGCCGACCTGGCCACCGAGATCGAGGCCACGCGCCTGCTCGTGTACCGCGTCGCGCGGCTCGTCGACGACAACCCGGGCACGTTGTTTCCGCGCGAGGCGTCCATGGTCAAGCTCAAGGCCACCGAGGTCGCGAAGAAGACGGCCCTCGAAGGCATGCAGATGATGGGCGGATACGGGTACGCCACCGAGTTCGACATGGAGCACCATGTCCGCCGGACGATCGTGTCGACGATCTTCGGCGGCACCAACGAGATCCAGCGCGACATCATCGGCAAGAGCTACGGGTTGTAGACGATGGCGGCACCGGCCCGTTCCCTGCGGCGACGGCCTCAGCTCTCGGAGGAGGTCGCGATCCACCTGCGGGGCCTCATCATCTCCGGCGCGCTGCGCTCCGGCGACTTCGTGCGGCTCGACGAGACCGCAGCCGAACTCGGGGTCAGCGTCACCCCGGTCCGGGAGGCGCTGCTGACCCTGCGGGGGGAAGGTCTCGTGGAGTCGGTGCCCAACCGCGGTTACGTCGTCTCGCCGCTCGGGCGGGGCGACGTCGCCGACATCTTCTGGCTGCAGAAACAGATCGCGGTGGAACTGGCGGTGCGCGTGCTGCGGGTCGCGGACGCTGCGGACCTCGATCGGCTCACCGCGCTGAACGATGCGCTGCGGTGCGCGGTCTCGTCGTCGGACGCCGACCGGATCGCCGCTGCGGAGTTCGAATTCCATCGCGAGGTCAACCGGATCGCGGACAGCCCGAAGCTCGCCTGGTTCCTCTACAGCGCGGCCCGCTACACCCCGTACCGGCTCTACACCGCGGAGCCGGAGTGGGGCCGGTCGGCCGTCGACTCGCACGCCCGCTTGATCGACGCGTTCCGCAGGGGGGACCGCGACGAGGTGATCGCGCAGACCGCGGGGCAGTTCGACGATGCGGTCCGCCGGCTGCTCGAGCACCTGGACCGGCGCCCCGAGTGACCGAATGTGACATCCGGTCGATCACATCGACCGGATGTCACATTCGGTCCTGTGGCGCGTGGGGGGTGTCCGGCGGAAGGCTTGCGGTGCAGGGGATTACAGCGCGATGTCGCGTTCGAGACCGAACCAGTAGTGCTCGCCCGCGTCGAACACGAGCCCGCCCTTGCCGTTCATGACGCCGACGAGCGTGTCGTCGTCGGCCTTCTTGAAGTGGTCGAACACCGGCATGCCGTCGTAGACCATGGTGGCGGTGATCTCGCCGCGGAACCGGACCTCCCACAGCGACGCCTCGCCGCGGCCGGTTTCGACGTCGGAGTAGAGCTCACCGCTCGCGTCCCGGCACATCAGCGGCTGCACGTCGTGGGCGGTGGCGAACTGCTTGCCGTACCACCGGGCCTTGCCCAGCAGTGTGTGGGTGCGGTGCCCGGTGTCGAAACTGAATCCGCGCCAGCGGTATCCGACGAGATCATCGATGCGGGCGGGCTCGAGGCGCGCCCACAGGTCGTCGAGTTCGCGCGGCGAGATCGTGTCGGTGCGGCGGCGCAGTGCGGCCAGCTCGTCGGCCACGGTCATGGTCACTCCTGACGGTCGAAGGTGAGTACTGCCTCGACGGCGTCGCTGCGGGTCCGCCCCGTACTCCCGCACCACCGCGGCGAGTGCCGTGTGCGTCACGCGTCCGCCGCCGGGTCGCCGAGAAGGGTCGCCAGCATGAGCTGTTGCACGCGGGTCTCGTTGGCGGGGGTGGCGTCGAAGTGCAGCAGACGTCCGACGTCGAGCACGAGGTTGAGCGCGGCGTGCACCAGGAATCGGCACTCGACGGCGGACAGGGCCGGACGTACCTCGCCGAGCAGGCGGGCCCACTCCTCGACGTTGAGCCGCTGGATGTTGCGCAGGTCGGTGCGGTGTGCATCGGGCAGGTTTCCGATCTCGGTGAAGTACACGACCATCAGCTCGCTGCGGGCGAACGACAACTGGACGTACACGCGGGTCAGGGAGCACAGTGCCTCGGCCGGGGTTGTGGAGTCGGCCAGCGTGCCGTTCACGGCGACGGCGAGCCGGTCCGCGGCCCGGTGGAAGGCCGCGGCGAGCAGGTCGGCCTTGCTCGCGAAGTGCCGGTAGACGCCGGAGGCGTTGATGCCGGCCGCCGCGCCGATCTCCTCGATGCTCACGTCGTGGTACCCGCGGGCATAGAAGAGCAGGATCGCTTCGTGCAGCAGCACCTCGCGCTTGTTGGCGACGGCGAGGCCCGGGACACGGGCCGGCTCGTCGTGTGACCGGTCGGTCGTCGCCGGACGGACACGCGCGACCGAACGGCAGGGCCCGCGGAG